>JAFDIG010000347.1 GCA_019308145.1 Deltaproteobacteria bacterium
CCTAAAAAGAAAACGATAATAGCAAGCCAAATAACAATGATTTTTCTTTTCATTTTTCCTACCTCCTTTTTAGGAATTAATGTAATAATTTTTTAAAATACTGTTTTATATTATTATAGCAAAAAATAAAATATTTTTTAAAATTTTTTAACTTGAGCCAGAATATAATATTAGTTGAATATAGAATTAATTTATGTTATTTATATAAAAACTCTATGGAAAAATTGATATAAAAAGTTATTCTTCATATACTAAAAAAAGAAAATATAAAAATGGCTGAAGAAAGAAGATTATCTATTTTTGAGAAATATCTTGTAATTTAAGTTTTGCTTTGTATTGGTGCAGGAATTCTTTTAAGAAAATCGCTTCGAATATCGCGTTAAAACTGGATGCTTTTTATATAATGTATTTATCTTTACTGCTATATGTTTAAAAATCAGAAATTTTCCTTTATTTTTCAGATGGAATAATTAGAAAAAGCAAAACTTGGAGAAAATTTTATGCCCCATAAGCATGTTCATTCTCGTTTAAATAGTTCAAGCTCCCGTCTTTTCTTTACAATGTTACTAAACTTTCTCATATTTGCCATTGAAGTTATAGGTGGTATTTTATCAGGTAGTCTCTCTTTAATCTCTGATGCCCTCCATAATTTCAGTGATGCTATTGCAATAATAATAAGTTATATAGCATTAAAATTAAGTAAACTTCCTAAAACAGAACATTATACATTTGGATTTAAAAGAGCAGAAACCCTTGCAGCTATAATAAATTCAGCTACTTTAGTTGCAATATGCTTTTATCTTTTTAAAGAGGCTTATGACCGTTTTGTTAAACCAGAACCAATTGCTGGCGGAATGATGGTAATAGTTGCTACTGTTGGATTGACTGCAAATATTTTAGGGACCTTACTGCTAAAAAAAGATGCAAAGGGAAATATGAATATTCGCTCAGTATATCTCCATCTGTTTAGTGATGCTGTTTCAAGTGTTGCTGTAATTATTGGAGGTATTTTTATACATTTTTTAAGGATATATTGGGTTGATCCTCTGCTGACAGTCCTGATTTCTATTTATATCTTAAAAAAAAGTTTTGAAATAGTAAAAGATGCAACCAATGTTTTAATGATGGGTACACCTGAGATGATATCTCTTAAGGATATTAAGAAAAAAATTGAGGCTATACCAAGTGTAAAAAATATCCACCATGTCCATCTTTGGAGACTTAATGATAAAAATCTACATTTTGAAGCACATGTAGAGGTAGAGGATATGCTGATAACAGATAGTACTAAATTAATTAACCATATAGAAGAAAAACTTAAAAAACTTTACCATATCAATCATGTAACATTACAACTTGAATCTGACAAATGTAAGTCAAAAAAACTTGTAAATTTTTAGTTAATTCACAAAATTAAATGAAATGCAAACGAATGAAAGAAAATTAATTTTTTAAAAGGTTCATTATCGTTGTTCTTTTAAAAAAGGAGGTAATAAGATGAGATGAAAAGATCAATTTTTACTTTTTTTCTTATTATTATGATAGAATTTATATTTATAAACTTTCCTGCCATTGCTTCTGAGTATTATATTAATCCAACAGGAACAGGCTCATCAGAAAGTTATAATTGTAGACTTTTTGAAGAAGCATTAAGATAATAACATATAATTGATGAGACTTTATATCTCACCAATTATCAATTTAGGACTATAAAATTATAAAAAAACAAAATGATTATATTGGATATCTTTTCCTTTCATTATTTGAATAAATTCACTGTTCATTCATTTCATAAATGTAATGATTTCCTGCTTATAATTTTTTAAGAGCTCAAAAAAATAACCAAAATATCCTTTTCCCAATTTTATATGTTCTCAGTTTGTTACTTCTAATTTTTTATTGACATATCTATATCCATCTTTTAAAATGTGCAAAGTTTTATTATAGTATAAAAATGGGTAGCCTAATGGAAAAAGAAAAATTAGAATTCTTTAGAAATTTACTTAATGAGCTGATCCAACTGACAGAGCCTCTCATGAGTCTGAACGTAATTTCATGTTAAGAATAAAAGATAGGGAATCCAAATTAATAAATAAAATAAAGGATGCTATAGAAAGAATTGATAATGGTACTTTTGGTATTTGTGAGGTTTGCGGAGAGGAAATCTCTGAAAAGAGACTCATGGCAAGGCCTATGACAACTTTGTGTATAAAATGCAAAATAAAACAAGAAGAAGAAGAAAAGAAAAGGGGGTTGTAATCTTTTATCTTAGTGCTAACCATCACAAAAAATTCTTTTTATATAGTGCTAAAATTATAAAAAATGGATACAACTTCCTTTGAAGAAATAGAAATTATCAATAAATTTGTTTCTATTTCCATATCAACATCAAATATTGATCAGAAACTCACTCAGATCTTCTATTATTTAAAGAAATATTTTAGATGGGATATTTGCACTCTTTTTCTCCTTTTACGAGATAAAAAGGTTCTTATACCCTGGGACTCCTTTTTTAGAAAATCTTACAGTAAGAATAAATTAAAATGTAAGATAGGAGAAGGTATTATTGGGAAAGCTGCATTAGAAAGAAAAAAGATAATAATTGAAGATTTCAAAAAATTCTCTGATCCATCAAAGATAAAAACCAAACTCACGAATTATAACTCTTTAATGGCTATCCCAGTTCATAATGAACATCTACTCTTTGGGGTTTTGTTCGTGGGATCAAAAAATAATAGAAAGTTCTTACCAAAAGATGAAAAGCTTCATGATTTGGTAGCTAAAATTCTTGCTGGTATCATTCATAATTCCCAACTTTTCTTTAACGCACAAAAAAGAGTTGAAGAGATAGCATCTTTATATGAAATTGGCAAGGCTGCTTCCTATACTGTAAAACTTGATCTTCTTCTTGACAAAATCCTTGAAAGATCAATGGATATTTTAAATGCTAAAGCCTCTTTTTTAAAACTATATGATCCAATCTCTAAAGAATTCATCATTGAAAAGGCAAAAGGGATTTCATCTGATCTTGTAAATTCTTCATCTTTAAAAAGATTAGTAACAAAAGTAATAAAAAATGGTAAGCTAATAGTTCAAAAAAGTTCTAAAATTATTCCAAATTCTTCTCTTTTACCTATTATTTCATTACCATTGGATATCAAAGGTAAAGTAGTTGGAGTTTTATCTCTTTTTGGCCTTAAAAATATTTACGACAAAGAAGATATAGAGCTCTTTCTCTCAATAACTAAAGAAATAGCGGTCTCTATTGAGAATGCATTTCTTTTTAGAAAAATGGAAAATATTGTAGGAGAAAAAGATAGTAAGGTTCATGAACTCTCTCTATTATGTAAAATAGATGGTGAAATGCTCTCAACCATGGAGTTAGATGAGCTTAGTGATACAATCCTTAATTATACTATTAATGAAGAAGGGCTTGGTTTTGAAAGAGCAATGCTCTTTTTGTTAGATAAAAAAAGCAATTCTCTTAAAGGCTTAAAAGGGGTAATCATAAAAGAGCAGAATAAAGGAAAAAGAGATTTTATACGAATTGACTCTAAAATACAAAGTATAACCATCCCATTCTTTAATAATAAAGATTGCTTTCTTGTTCAAGAAATCATAAAAAAGAAACCCTTAGCAATTTTTAAAAATAAGATAAAGCTATATAATAATCATTACAACTCAGGGGAATTCTGTAAATGTAAATGCGCATTTAAAGATCTACTAAAAAGCGGAGATACTTTTCCAGAAAACTTAAGAACAATGGTTATAGCCCCTTTAAAAGGTAAGAATGAAATTATTGGTGTAATAATAGCAGATAATTATCTAACTAATAAGCCTTTAGAAAAAAAACAACTTGAACTATTTGATATATTTAATAGCCAAGCTGGATTGGCTATAGAAAATGCTATTCTATATAAAAATCTAAATGAGATTACAAAAGAGTTAAAAAAATCTCAAAAACTTCTATTTCAAACAGAAAAGATGGCCGCATTAGGTGAAATGGCTGCAAATGTGGCACATGAAATAAAAAATCCTCTCACATCCATAGGTGGGTTTGCAAAGAGATTAAATAAAAAGGTTTCCCCTAACAGCAAAGAAAAAAGGTATACCGAAATATTAGTAAAAGAATCTCAAAGGTTAGAAAGGTTTCTTGAACAAGCTTTAACCTTCACCTCGGAAATAAAAACAGAGCTTAAAAGTAATAATATTATATATCTTATTGAAGAGGT
>JAFDIG010000348.1 GCA_019308145.1 Deltaproteobacteria bacterium
ATTATTGATACAGCAATACAAGAAGATGTTGATGTTATTGGTCTTTCTATCATGAGTGGTGCACATATCCCCATAATGGAAAAAATGTCAAAAAAGATAAAAGAAAAGGGGCTTGAGGATAAAGTCATTGTAATAGGTGGGGTAGTTCCTTCCAAGGATATACCAAAACTAAAAGAGTTTGGAGCGGATGCTGTCTTTCCAGGGGGTACACCCTTTTCAGAAATTATATCTTTTTTGAAAGGAAATGTAAAAGAATAAGGAGGGGGCCATGGGAGTAGCAAAATATATAAAAAATGAAAAGGATCAAATTGAAGATGTTATTCTACAATCTGGGATTCATGTAAAAGCTGTTTATGGTCCAAAGGATTTAGAAGATATTGGTTTTTCATATGAAAAAGATTTAGCAGATCCTGGAGAGTATCCTTTTACAAGAGGAATACATCCATTAGGGTATAGGAGTAGGGCATGGACAACACGCCAATATACAGGCTTTGGCACACCAGCTGAAACAAACGAGAGATTCAAACTGATGATAAAGCATGGTCAGACAGGGCTAAATGTTGCCTTTGATCTTCCAACTCAGATGGGATTGGACTCTGATGATCCATTAGCTGAAGGAGAAGTTGGTAGAGTAGGTATGGCAGTAGATTCTCTTAGGGACTTTGAGATTGCTTTCAAGGATATCAATCTTGAAAAAATCGGAACAGGACTTACTATAAATGCTATTGCATCTATAATGTTGGCAATGTATCAGGCAGTAGCCGAGAAATTTGGGTTTGATAGGACAAAGATTTCTGCAACACCTCAAAATGATATCCTAAAAGAGATGATAGGAAGAGGAACATGGATATTTCCTGTAGAACCTGCTGTAAATCTAATAGGGGATACAATTGAGTATTCTATGAAAGTGATGCCACGCACAAATCCTGTGAGTGTTTGTGGTTATCATATCCGCGAATCAGGAGCCACCCCTGCTCAGGAGATAGCCTATGCCATACTTATTGCTAATGCTTATATAGATAATGTTTTGGCAAGAGGATATGATATAGATGATTTTGTTGGACGCTTTTCTTTTAATTTAAATGTATTTGGGAATTTATGGGAACAAGTGGCAAAATTTAGAGCAGCACGTAAATTATGGGCAAGAAATCTTAAGGAGAAATATGGCGCAAAAAAACCAAAAAACCTCTTTTTAAGAGGACTTTTTGGTGGTGGTGGGTATGGTCTTACAAAAGCACAACCAGAAAATAATATAATGAGAGGGGCATATTATGCCTTGGCAGCTGCACTTTCAGGTGCTCAAACAATTGCTCTTTGTAGTTATGATGAAGCCTATACCATTCCAACACCTCATTCAGCTCTTATATCATTAAGGACACTCCAGCTTTTAATGGATGAGGTGGGCCTACGCGATACTGTTGATCCTTTAGCAGGAAGCTATTTTATAGAGACCCTTACAAAACAGATGGAAGAAAAAATCGAAGAAGAGATGAGAAAGATAGAAGATATTGGAGGTATTGTTCATGCGGTTTCAACAGGATATATTCAAAGGCTTGTAGCAAGACAAGCTTATGAATTTGAAAAAGGAGTTCAAACAGGGGAGTTAAAAAAAGTTGGAGTAAATATATATGTTGAGGGGGAGCCTCAGGAAGTAGAATTGCACGAATATAACTATGAATCAGCTGAAAAACAGATAGAAAGCCTTAAAGAGTTAAGAAGAACAAGGAATAATCGAGAGGTAACAAGAACTTTAAAAGAGCTTGAGAAAGGGGTAAAGGCTAAAAAGAATGTAATGCCATATTTAGTAGATTGTTGCAAAGCTTATGCTACTGTTGGTGAAATGACAAACGTTTTTAGAGATATTTATGGAGAATTTGAAGAACCTAGCCTTTTTTGAAGGAGGAAGGGATGAAATACAGAATTGGAATAGATGTTGGGGGCACTTTTACAGATTTTCTCCTTGCTAGAGAAGATGGGGTTACCCAAATCTATAAAGTGCTTTCAACCCCTGATGATCCATCTATAGCAACAATGAAGGGTATTGAGGAGATGGCTAAGGATCGTAATCTCTCAATAAAAGAATTTTTAAAGGATGTACTTGTGATTGTTCATGGAACTACTGTAACCACTAATGCTGTTCTTACTTATACTGGAGCCAAAACAGCCCTTCTAACTACTCATGGTGTGAGAGATGCTCTTGAGATGCGAAGAGGAATAAGGGAGGAACAATATAATAATCGTTATAAAAATGTAACACCATTGGTAGAAAGATATTTAAGATATCCTGTTCATGAAAGAGTTGATTATAAAGGGGATGTTATTACACCTATCTCTAAAGAGGATGTTTATAATGCAAGCAAACTATTTCTTAAAGAGGGTATTGAGGCAATTGCTATTTGTT
>JAFDIG010000037.1 GCA_019308145.1 Deltaproteobacteria bacterium
TATGGCTTATAGAATTGAAGTTGGTTTTAAAGATAATATTCTTGACCCAATAGGTGATAAGATCAAAAAAAGAATAATAAGGGAATTAAAGATCCCTGTTAAATCAGTTAGAACCATATCTGTTTATACTCTTGATCTTTCTATCACTTTAAAGCAAGCTAAAAGTGCAGCAAAAGAGATCTTTTTAGATCCTATAATACAGGACTTTAGTGTAAATTCCCCTTTAGCAAAGGATTTTGATTGGCTTATTGAGGTAGGGTTTAAACCAGGGGTAACAGACAATGTTGGTAGAACCGCACTTGAATCTTTGAGTTATTTTTTTGAAAAAGAGTTTTCTAAAGATGAAAAGGTTTATACCTCAACAGAGTATCTTATAAAAGGTGATATAGATGAGGTTCAGGTAAAAAGGATTGCATGGGATCTTTTAGCTAATAGCCTTATACAAGATGTTGTATTGCTTAATAAAAGATCATGGGATAGTAAAAAAGGGCTTTCTATTAGGGTGCCAAAGGTTACATCTACTAAAGGAGGGGTTGTTAAAGAAATCGATTTGGAGGTTTCTGATGAGGAGCTAATTGCTTTTAGCCAAAAGAATATCTTGGCTTTAAGCCTCGAAGAGATGAAGAAAATAAGGGATTATTTGAGAAGACCTGATATAAAAGAAAAAAGAAGAAGATATGGATTAACATCAAAGATCACTGATGTTGAGATAGAGGCAATCGCTCAAACGTGGTCTGAACATTGTAAACACAAGATCTTTAATGCAAGAATCATCTATGAGGATGAGAATGGGAAAAAAGAGGTAATCGATGGTCTTTTCCCAACCTTTATAAAGGGTGCGACAAAAAAGATAAGAGAAGAACTTAAAGATGATGATTTCTGTCTCTCAGTATTTGAAGATAATGCTGGTGTTATTGCTTTTAATAGGGATTACTCTCTTGTTTTTAAGGTAGAAACACACAATACTCCATCAGCTCTTGACCCTTATGGAGGCGCTCTCACTGGCATTGTTGGAGTAAATAGAGATCCTTTTGGCACTGGCAAAGGAGCAAAGCTTATATTTAATACCGATATCTTCTGTTTTGCACCACCTGATTATAACAAAGAGCTCCCACCACGGATTATGCATCCATTAAGGATTTATGAAGGTGTTAGAATGGGGGTTGAACATGGTGGAAACAAAAGTGGTATTCCAACCATAAATGGCTGCGTTGTTTTTGACGAAAGATATTTGGGCAAGCCTCTTGTTTATTGTGGTACAGGCGGCATTATGCCGAGAAAGATAAATGGTGAGGATAGCCATATAAAAAAGGTAGAACCTGGATATATTATTGTTATGACTGGAGGTAGAATCGGAAAGGATGGTATTCATGGTGCTACCTTTTCATCCGAAGAGTTAAAAGAGGAATCTCCTACATCAGCTGTTCAGATAGGTGATCCTATTACACAAAAGAAGATGACCGATTTTTTACTTGTTGCGAGAGATATGGGACTATATCAATTTATTACTGATAATGGTGCTGGCGGTCTTTCATCCTCTGTTGGTGAGATGACAAGAGATACTGGCTGTGAGCTCCATCTTAACCGTGCTCCTTTAAAATATACTGGACTTGATCCTTGGGAGATACTGATTTCAGAAGCACAGGAGAGAATGACTTTAGCTGTTGATCCAAAAAAGCTTGCCCCTCTTTTGGAATTGGCTGATAAGATGGGTGTTGAAGCAACTCCCATTGGTGAGGTTAAATCTCATAATATGTTTCATATCCTCTATAATGATAAAACAGTTGGTTTACTTGATATGGATTTTTTACATAATGGCGTGCCAAGGATGGAGCTATTCGCAAAATGGACTCCCCCTTACCATGAAGAACCAGAATTTGGTGAACCCAAAGACCTAACAGCTATTCTTTTTAAACTTCTTAGCCGTTATAATATATGTAGCAAAGAGTCTATAATAAGACAGTATGATCATGAGGTTCAGGGTGGAAGTGTTATAAAACCTCTTGTTGGTAAGGATATGGATGGCCCAAGTGATGGTGCTATAATAAGACCTATCCTTTCCTCTATGGAAGGAGTGGTGGTTACAAATGGTATATGTCCAAAATATGGGGATATCGATACATATAATATGGCTCTTTGCGCTTTGGATGAAGCAGTGAGAAATAGTGTAGCCCTTGGGGGAAGGATCGATAGAATGGCTGCTCTTGATAATTTCTGTTGGCCTGATCCTGTAACTTCTGAAAAAAATTTAGATGGTGCTTATAAACTTGCTCAACTTGTAAGGGCAAACAAAGGGCTTTATGATATAACAACTGCTTATAAGATTCCTTTAATTTCTGGCAAAGATTCAATGAAGAATGACTATATCATGGGTGATATAAAGATATCAGTTCCACCAACCTTACTTTTTTCACTTATCGCAAAAATAGATGATGTTCGTTTATCTGTTAGTATGGATTTCAAAAAACCTTCTGATCTTATCTATCTTTTAGGCATAACAAAGGATGAAACAGGGGGATCAGAATATTTTGCGTCCTTAGGTTATATTGGTAATAAGGTTCCAAATGTTGATCCTTTAATGGCAAGAAAGCTTTATAAAACCTTAAATAAGGCTTATGATAAGAGACTGATAAACTCGTGCCATGATCTATCAGATGGCGGTTTGGCTGTAGCATTAGCAGAGTCATCTTTTGCTGGAGGATTTGGTGCAGAAGTTTATCTGAAATTTGTTTTGACAGATAAGGTTTTAAGAGATGATATTATTCTTTTCTCTGAATCTCAAAGCCGTTTTATTGTTACGATATCTTTAGAAAAGAGACAAAAGTTTGAAGAACTTTTCAAAAACCAACCAATATCTTTAATAGGCAAGGTCACAGAAGAACCTATACTTAAGATATATGGCAGAACTTTTGAAGAAAAGATAAAAGCTGATATATTTGATCTTAAGAATAGATGGAAAGAACCCCTTAATTTTTGATAGAACGTTTATCTCAATCAATATTGCTTTTTTATCCTTCCAAAAAATAATCTTTTAAAAAATTTTTCTTGACATTTTAAAAATAAGTAAGTAAAATTACTTATAACAGGTTAAACTTGATTACAGGCTTTTACTATTTTTATATTTATCTTTTTTCTATTTTTTTCTTAATAATATAAGTAAATAATCTTACTTACAAGGAGGGAGAAATGAAACGGTTGCGCTTTGATGGCTTTTTTACTATTTATCATCTTTTAGATTATCTTGACTGCCCTAAAAAATTCTATTTTCGTTATCTTCTTAAAATCCCTGAAAAGCGAATATCTTTATCTGCTATTACTAAAAAGGCTATTATGAATGCATTAAATCAAAGTGAAAAGGATATCTCCTCCATTTTAAAACAAATTAAATCCCAAATCGAAGTTATGATCTCTTCTTATAGAGAAAAGAATATAGATGTGATAGGTGAATTAGACCTTAAGAGTATTGAATATATGATAGAAGGATATTTTTCTGATCCTCTCCTTAGATATGGGAAATTGATTATTAAAAATGAGCCTTTTACTTTTTCTATCAGGCCTGGCAAAAAAAGGTATTGGCTAAAAGGGAAAAGTGGTGAAGTTTTCCTTATTTCTAAGAAAGATTTTATCTATTTATTCCCAAATTTTGATATAAATATGTTACCAAATAAGGATGAAATTATGATCCATCGAATCGTTAAAACAGGCGTTAAAAAAGCTACATCCAAAATAGAGCTTGCGATTAATGAGGAAATATCATTTAATGCTTATGGTTTAGCATTTTCTGATAAAAAAATCGTCCCTGATCTCCATGCTCTTTATTTTCTTTATGATCATATTCCTTATAAAGATGATAGAGGAATATATCTTAAGGATAAAAATGGAAACTATATACCTTGTGATATTGTAAAAGTGCCATGCAAAATAGGAAAAAAAGGGGAAATATGTAAAGGCAAGAAAAGCTATTGCACAAAACAGAAAAGAGGCAATGTTTATTATTTTACAACAAGGGATATAAAAAGGCTAAAGCATATCCCAAGGGAGATGATGGAGATATGTGCATCAATAAGAAAAGCAGATTATCCACGAAGAGCAGGTATATTATGTTTTGGATATTGTGGATATAAAGATATATGCTTCAAAGAGGCAATGGGTGATTTCCCTTGATCATCTTTTTAAATATTTTTTTATCTTAAAAAAATGTTTTGATAAAAAACATAGCTTTCTTGCCCAAAATGGTTTAGCAGACTTCCTTGCATTTGGATGGATAAAGCAGAATTTCTTACACTTTATTGCCATTATCTTTTTAGCAAAATCTGTTTCATCATCATTTTTATCAAAATAGTTTGGTATATAATAGCCCAAATCAGAAAATGGAGAGCCACCATTTTTATGAAAATTGTAAAAATCCATAAAAGTTTTTAAACTTTTTTTTATACCATATCTATCTGGATCAAGGTACCATGGAGAACCTGGCTCAATTGATATCAAAAAAGTTCTAATATTTACATTTTTATAATTTTTTCTGATCCTTTTTTGCATATTATAGGTTATTATAAGATCTCTTTCATTTTCAAATGGAGCGCCTATAGTAAAGAATATATCAGTATTAATATTAAATCTTTTCAGGATATCAAGCGATGAAAAGAGCTCCTCATTTGTATAAAAAAAACCCTTGTTTTTCTTTCTTACATCCTCAGAACCAACCTCAGGGGAAAGGCAGATGGTAGAATATTTTTGAGAAAAGGTCTCCTTAAAGCTCTTGATAAAATTTAGGCTTGGAAGTCCATAGGATTCAAACATACAATCTGGTTTTATATTCTCCTTTTGCAGAAGAGAAAAAAGATCAATAAAATAAGAGGGATTATTAGGAAATGGGTCAAAGGAGATTATAAACCCATCATATCCAAAATCTATTGCCTTTTTCATAGATTTGATCACCTTGTTTGGATCCATAAAAATGATCCTTTTTCTTTTTGACTGCTCTTTTTGAGAAAGATAGCTACCAGCACACCAGGTGCAGTTTGTTGGACATCCCCTACCTACCATAAGAGGGAAAAGCCTTGTTTTAAGAGAAAACATAAGATTATTCTTTTCTTTTGAAACACCTTTTACAAAAAATGGCATGGTTACATAATTGCAATAATCTTTTCCGTCTTCAAGAAGATCAAACCTTGTATAATCAGTTTGATTCAACGTTTTTTCATCTAAAACAAAATCAAAAGGGTTTTCATAAATATAACCATTTTTCCGCCAGACAAGATTAGGCACACCGTTTAACTTCTTTTTTCCATTAATAATTGCGAGAGCAAGTTCCTCAATCGGAAGTTCTGCATCGCCTCTTATAATTCCATCTATAAAAGGGAATTTTTCCATTATCTCGCGATAGAAAAATGAAGCAGTAAGCCCACCTAAAAGGATAAAGGTATCTGGAAGAGTTGATTTTATTTCCTTTGCTATCTTGATTACATCATAAGATTGATGATGCCAGTGCATTGAAAGAGCAATGATTTTTGGTTTATATGAAATGATCTCATTTGTATTAAGATCATGATTGAGCATCCATCTTAAGCCAAGATGAACAATACGCACTGAAAAGCCAGCCTTATCAACTCTATCAGCTAACCCAAAAAGTCCCATAGGGATGTAATTTATAAAGAGATGATCCCCTATTGGTGGATAGAAGTTTTCAAATTTTGGTGTATGAATAAAGATTATATCTAATTTTACCACCCTTGCCTTAATCCTTTCTCATCATTGAAATAGCACTATCTTTTTAGCCATCTTTGTGCAAGGTTTGCTGCAAACTTACCAGAAAGAGCTGCTCCAACAATGCCATGTGCAGGCCTTGTGTAATGACCAGCAAGAAAAAGTCCATCTATTTTTGTTTTATTTGATGGTCTTTTTGGTCCAATCTGATTGGGTGTTGCACAAAGTCCGTATATTGCTCCATCCTGATTATAGGTATAACGCTCTAAAGTAAGGGGAGTTGCTACTATTGATAGTTCAATCCTATCAAAAATAGAAGGTAGTAATTTCTCCTTAACCCTATCTATAACCCTTTTTTTAATCTCTTCTTTTTCTTTTTCACCCCATCCTTTTTTATAATGATAAGGAACTATTGTCATGATCCTTAAAATAGCCTTTCCTTCTGGTGCAATTTTCTTATCAAGTAAACTTGGAATATTAACTATTACAGTTGGTTTCTTAGCAATATTTCCAGATAAGTTCAATCTATATTCTTCTTCAGGTCCTATATCAGATCTGATATAGCTAAAACTTGGTATATCAGAGGATAAAAGTTTGCTATCTATACCAAGGTAAACAAGAAATGCAGAAAGAGAGGGGGTAAGTTTTTTAAGAGATAGCCCAAAAGGGTAATTTAAAATTTTTGAGAGCTGCCAAGGGTTTATTGCACTTATAACAGAACGGGAAAATATGGTTTTCTCATTTTTTGTTTTAACTTTAAATATATCTTTATCAAGAGAGATATTTGTAACCTCATGAGAGGTAAGAATCTTCCCAGCAAAATTTTTTAGGCGTTTTTCAAAATATTCTGATATCGATTTCATACCTCCTTTTGGATAATATACACCTTTTGCTATTACTTTGCTTGTCAAGGTTGCAACAAATAGAAATGAAAGTTTTGAAGGGGGTAATGTAACTGGTAAACAGCTTAAGGCAAGTTTTAATTTTTCGTCCTTAAAAAATCTATTTAAAACCTGTCCATGTGTAGCTCTAAAGAGTTTCATCAGTTTTGGGAAGAAAAGAGGGAAAAAAAGCCTTTTAATAATAGATATATCTCTTATCCTTTTAAGTTCAATCCCTGTCTTTTCAATAAGTTTAAGATATGATAAAAGGGAAGCTTTTTCCAAAGGAAAAAGCTTTATTAACCGATGGATATAATCCTCAAAATCCCATGTATCAAGATCTATACTGAGATCTGGTAGTATATTTCTTATTGATCTAAGAGGAAGCCATTTTATCTTTTCTTCTCCATTTAATTCCCTGATGATCAAATTCAGCTCTTCACCTTCTTTAACGCCACCAACAAAAGAACATGCAGCATCAAAGATAAAGCCGTCTCTTTTAAACGATCTTACATAGCCACCTACAAATGGCTCTTTTTCAATAAGAACAACATCAAACCCCCTTTTTGCAAGCAAAGAAGATGCAACAAGTCCTGAAATTCCTGCACCTATGACTACTATATCTGTTTTCATACTACTTATAATCCTAACCGATTATCATCTGCTTTCAATTTTTTTATTCCTTACATTTACAAACTCTTTTAGAAGTGAAGGAAGTAGAAAAAGAGATGTTAGTAAACAAAAGCCAACACCAAAAAGAATGATAAAGCCAATAGAAGAAAGTATTGGATAACTTGCAGAAATTAAAGAACCAAAAGCGATCATTGTTGTTAATGATGTCATAGTGATTGCTCTTCCAGTAAAAAGCAGAGGGGTTTCCCAATCATTATTTCCTGTTTCCCTAAAGCGAGTAAGTATAAGGATGCCATCATCGATCCCTATGCCTAAAATAAGAGGAAAAACCATTGAATTAAAGATGTTGATCTTCATTCCAATGATTCCAAGCAAGCCCATCATCCATAAAATACCTGTAAACAGAGGTACAAAGGAGAGGAGGACAGGAAAAAGCCTTCTGAAATGGATAACAATTAAAAAAATTACCCCTAAGAATGCCAATATCATAAATTTGGTTATATCCTTTTTGACCATCCTATCTATCTGGTTATTTACAAAATCCATCCCTGTAATCTTACCATTAAATCCTGTAAGGGCTGACTCTAATTTTTTTGAATAGACTTCGCCCCCTTTATATAAAATGGTTATTACACTTTTTACTTTAGTCCCTTTTTTTACCAAAAAGGGGGATAAAAGCTCTTTTGTTTCTTTTTTATCCATAATCTCCCAAAAATCATCATAATTATTATATATATTATCAAAAAATTTTAAAAAATGGTCAAAATAGATAACTGAGAAACCTAAGTTATTTGCTTCATTTATAAAATCCTCTTTTGCCTTTTTAAAATCGATTTCTTCTAAAAGCATCCTTTTTATCTTATTCGCTTTTTCCTTAGAATTGAGAATTGAAGAGAATGAGAAATAAGAAAATATATCATTTTTACTTTTTAGCTTTTTTAGCTGAGATATAACTTTTTCTTCACAAGAAAGAAGGTCATCCATATTTTTAGCTTTTATAACAAAGTAGGCTTGCTCATAACCGCCTCTAAAATTATGGATAAGTTTTTCATATACCTGATAGGGATCTATCTCTTTTGGGCGAAGATTTCTAAAATCCTTTTCCCATTTCACATGTAAAGAAAAATAGCCCATTATAATGGATATAATTATAAAGAACAGTATTACCAATCTGTGATGAAAGCGAATCAATGAGGCAATATAAATAGGTTTTAGTACTTTTAGAGGATGATATATCGATTCAATATAGGCTTTCCCTCGTTTTTTTTCGTGATGCCTATCTAAAATGATAAGAGACGATGGTAATACAAAGATAATGGTAAGCAAGCAGAAAAAAACCCCAATAGCAACCATAAATCCAAACTCTTGAATCCCTCTTACATCTGAAATGGTTATGGTTAAAAATGCTGCTATTGTTGTTAAACCAGCGGTTATAACACCTGATCCTGTTTTTGTAAGAGAGATGATCAAAGCCTCTTCAGACGTTTTTCCATAAGCCCTTTCAGAGTGAAAGCGATCATATAGATGTATAGCAAAATCAACCCCCAACCCCATTAGAATAGCGCCGAATCCTGCTGCTAATATATTCAGTTTCCCAAATAGAAGATATGCAGATCCAAGGGTGAGATGCAATCCAATAATTAAAGGAAATCCTATAAAAAAAAGGGTGATCCATCTTCTGTAAGCAAAAAAGAATAATAAAAGAATACCTAAAAGTGAAGTAGTTATAGTGATTAATATATCCCTTTTTATCACTTTTTCTTGAGCAGCGGCAATTGATGCCCCTCCTGTTATGCCAATCTTTATATCTTTGAGCTTTACTTCTATATTTTTGATATGAGATAGCAAACGTCTAAGGGTAGCCATATCATAAGGAGGGATGTTTATTGCCGTCTGTATTAACATCATATCTCCATTATTAGATAGGAAATAATCGTTTTTTTTATCTGAAAGAAAGAAAGAGGTAGTTTCAACCCTTCTTTTTATAACTTTAGTAAACCCTAAAGGATCTATCTTAATAAAATCCTTGATCTTTAAGGAAAATGGAGTTGTTAAAAGCCTTTTATCTATCAAGAGCTCTTTTTTAATTGCATGAGAGGTAAGTTTTCTTTTAATCCATTTTATATCATTTTTTTCTATAAACCTTTCAGGGTGCCTAAAAAATATATAAGCCCATAGCGAAAAAGATTTTTTATTAGCAAAATCAGTTCGTTTGTAACGTATTTGGGTAAAAGGAGATTTGCCATTAATCTTTATCTCTTTTAACATAGAAACAAATTGTTCACCTTTTTTGATAAGATAAGAGCTATTTTTATCTTGTTTTGCCTCGAGAAGGAAGTAGATATGGTTAAAAGCCCCCATATCCTTGATATTTTCTGCTAAAACCTTCAAAGGTCCCTCTTCTTTTGGGAAAAGGGAGAAAAAGTCGGTATCTATCTTTATCCGTCCTGTTAAGATTATCCCAAGTATAAATAGGACAAAAAAGGAAAAGATGATCTTTCTTGGATGTAATATTGAAAGCTTGGCAATCTTTTTTAGTAAATAAGACATCTATGTTACCTATTTAATTTAATACATTTTTCAATTTAGTAGGCTCTAATTTATAGTTGACCGTTTAGCATCCTTCTTTATTGGTAGGATATAAAGTACAATATTTATTTAGGCTGATCTTGTTAGCCTAAACATAATTACACCTATTTCAGTATGGGCTAATTAAAGTGATCATAGCGTTTATAAAAATATCTTTTTGCTTTTTTAACTGTTCTTATATGTCCTAAGTTCATTGGGCCAAAGATGATAAGGCTTCTTCTTATAGCTGATGGAGTAAACATCCTTTTAAAGATAGAATAGGGAGAATAAAACTTTTGATTTAACCACCAAAACCCTTCTTGTAATGCTTCTACTGAAAGCCTTTTTGGTTTATAAACAACAGTTGCCATATCATATTTAGACCAATCATTGGTTATAATCCGTTTTTCCTTGAGTAATCTCTTTCTTATCCTTGTGCCTGGGAAAGGGGTTAAAACTGGCAAGTGTGCTCCATCAAGTTTTGTTCTATTTGCAAATTCTAATATTTTCTCAAAAATCGATTCATCATCATAATCATATCCTAAAACAAATGAACCATGTACACCTATGCCATGATCATGAAACCTTTTTATCCCTTCAACATATTCAGGGATGCGGTTGAACCTTTTTCCCATAAGTTTAAGATTTTCTTCAGAGAGTGTCTCAAAGCCAATAAACATACCATGACAGCCTGATTTTGCCATAAGATCAAGCAATTTAAGGTCTTTTGCAATGGTTATAGGTCCTTGGCTTACCCATCTTAATTTATAGTTGCAAAGCATTTCAAAAAGGGATTTTGCATATTTAAGATTAGCAACGATATTGTCATCCACAAAAAAGATGAATCTTGTTGCTCGCCTAAGGGAAGAGATCTCTTTTTCTATATCCGTTAATGGGCGAGTGCGATATTTACCTCCATAAATCGCTGTTACAGAGCAGAATTCACAATTATAAGGACATCCTCTTGTTGTCTGAATAGTGTTTTCAAAAAAATAACCTTTTTTAGGTAATAATTCTCTTTTTGGAATAGGAATATGAATAAGATTTGTAAATTCATCCTGTTTATATACCCTTTTTAATCTTTTATTCTTTACATCTTTAAGTATTGATGGCCAAATGTAGTCTGCTTCACCAATAACAACCGCATCAGCATGAGATAATGTTTCCCCTGGCATCCATGATGGGTGCATGCCACCCATTATAACAATGCTTCCTCTTTTTCTAAATTCATCTGCTATCTCATATCCTCTTGGGGCTAAAGGGGTCATTGCTGTTATTGCTACAACATCTGGTATATTATCAAAATCAATTGGAGTTATAGATTCATCAATAATGGTAACCTCCCATTCAGGTGGTGTAAGAGCAGCAAGTAGAGTGGTAGAAAGAAGGGGGAATTTAAAACCAAATAGATCCCAAAAACTATTCTTTGGCCAGCGTGGAACTACGATTAAAAGCTTCATGGGGAGTTATCAATAGCCTCCGAATCAGAATTAGGAAAGATCTTAAAAAAGGTAGTATCAGGTATAAAAGGCGGAGAAAATATCTTATCTGATATTACCTGATCCATTGCTATATCATAAAATTTAATGGATAATTCAAACCTGTTTGGATATCTAATATCTATTAAGGATGGCATCTTTGCTTTTTCCTTTTTTTCAAAAAATATCTCTATCTTTTTTCCTTTTTTATCAGAAATAAGCTTTGAAATTTTATCTTTATAACCTTTTTTTTCTCCTGAGGCAACTATTATTATGAGATCATTTAAGAGATAAATATCATAACTCTTTGCTACTATAATATCTTTTGTTAGTCTTGCTCTAATTCCTTTTCCTTTTTTATAGAGTAAAATCCCTGAAAATATAATACTTTTCCAATCACTATATGGTTTTTTGAATCTCAATTTTATCCTGATTTTAGATGTAAACGAGATAACCCCTTCAAATTCCTTGGAGATGAGAGGATTTAAATCTTTGATCTTTATCTTTTTTAATCCTACTTTTAGGTCTTTATTCTTATTTATATGGGCACAGCCTGTTGATAATAAAATGATAAAAATTAATAAAATTATATATAAATTATATCTATCATCAAAAGGTAATTTCATTTTCTAAGATAAAGAAAAAATTTTTTTATAATATTACATTTTCTTATTCAATTTGCAATAGGAGGTTTTCAAATCTCAAAGCAAGGAGATGTGAAGTAATCCGTACTGAAAAATAAAGCGTGAACTTAATTCGTTTAAAAAATCTTTCTGTTTAGGTATATAGGGTCAGTTTACAGCCGACCATTTAGTATTCTCTTTTATTAAATGAATAGGTGCAACAGCAGGCTTAAGTCTACTGTTATCAGGCATGCATGGGCAATTTATAAATTGCTCCTACTCAGTCAGATATTTTAATAAAAAATCGAAAAAATTTTATAGAAAATTTTTGACTCTTTTAAATTTTTTTGTTAAAAGAATTACATATTATAGAAATCTTATATAGCTATTTTTTTATATTTTTTTAACATTTAGGGGAAAAGAGGGGAAAAATGAAAAGAAAGGTTTTGATTGTTTTTGTAGGAATTTGTATTTCATTTTTTTCATTAACAGGATGGGGAATAGCAGATGTTTATTATGTTACAGATGCTGCTGAGTTTCAAGACGCACTAAATGCTGCTGCGGCA
>JAFDIG010000349.1 GCA_019308145.1 Deltaproteobacteria bacterium
TTGATGGAAGCTCAACAGCAACGATTTCAGGCGAGATCTGTTTAAATTGTCTGTTAAGCTCCCAAGCAAATTCAAAAGAACCATGTACTATTGGGAAGAGATGGATGTTTTTATAACTAAAAAGGTCCATTTGCATAACCCGTTTGGGCTGAAATATAAAATCCCTCCTATATGAATTTTTTATCTTTCCTTCTTATAAATAATATGGGAAAAATAAAAGGCAAAATAAATCTTTTTGGGTCTCTATGTTTTTTTAAGTAGGCTAAAAGGCCTTCAAAAAGAGCCTTTTTATATTCTTTGATAGATAATTGATTTATACTTCTTGCTCCAAAATGAATAACCTTTGCATCAGGGATTACATGGATTTCATACCCTATATCCCAAACCCTTTTACAAAGATCCACATCATTAAAAAAGATAACCATCTTTTCATCAAAAAGCCCGTCGAGTTCCTTTATCACTCTTTTAAACATCATAAGCGCTGAACCGCTTAGCTGGTCAATTATCTTGACTCTGGAAAAATCTTCTCCCATATATTTGTGGCGTTTTGAAAAAAAATTTTTAAAAATAAATCTGTCAAGAAGATTTCCTATATAGCTATAATAGAAGATAAGTGTAAATATATCCAAAAACCTTCTGTAATGATATTGCATTGAGCCATCAGGATTTAGGAAATGGCACCCAACTATACCAGCTTTAGGATTTTCTTTTATATATTTCATCATATTTTGAATTGAGTTAGGCAAAACAATGATGTCAGGATTTAGTAAAAGGATAATTTCTCCATTAGAGTGTTCATATCCGATATTGTTGCCCTTTGCATAACCACTGTTTTCGTTTAAGAGAACAAGCTTAAATGGTGAACGATTATAATTTGTTTTCAACATCTCTTGACTCATATCAGATGAGCCATTATCAACCACAATTACCTCATAATCAACTCCATTGAGATTTTCAAGAATTGAATCAAGGCATTTTTTTAGATAATCTTTAGTATTCCAGTTTACTATTATAATAGATAGTTCTTTCAATTTTTTTCTTGATTGTTTTCTAAAATAAATTGGAAAAGATTTATATATTGAGGAATAAGTGCTTTGATTGAAAATTCTTTTTCTACCTTTTTTCTTCCCATATTTCCCATAACTTTCCTTTTTTCTGGATTATCAATTAAATATGATAAATATTTTATCCATTCTTCATCCTTTTTAGCAAGGAATCCATTTACACCATGTTCAATAATCTCTTTATTTACACCAACTGGTGAACCAACTACAGGTATACTAACAGCCATATATTGGATGATTTTAAAACCACATTTACCTTTTGTCCATTCATCTTCATATAGAGGCATTATGCCAATATCAAAATTTTTGAGTTTTTCTACTTCAACCTTTTCATCCCATCTGATATTATTAACTGGTATGGTTGAGTCATTAAAATAAAAATCCTTATCAGCGATCACTTGAAATATCAAATCACTTCTTTTTTTTAAAAGCTCTTTTAACAAATCCTGAACAATAAGAAGGTGTTTAAAATTACTGGAAGTCCCTGTCCATCCTATTATAATATTTTCTTTCTTTTTTTTATTTTTAGGGGAAAAACGTTTTGTATCAATACCAGTTGGAATAACATAGATGTTTTTAAATCCATTACATCTTGAGGCAAGGAAATTATTACCAACAATAATGCTTTTACTAAGAGAAAGTATTTTAGATAAAGCATCCTCCCTTTTTTTTCTTTCTTTAGGATTTGGACTATAGTAGATAGCATCATCAAAATCAAAGATAATATTTGGATTTAGTCTTTTAAATAATCTCTCCAAAAATGAGCTTTTATAAGATAATAAAGGTCTTTGAATAAAGATGATATCAGCTTTTTTTAATTTAAAAATTGCTAAAAGGCGAGATAAAAACCTTAAAAGTTTTATTAAACCAGAAAGACGAAACAAAAGATTTATTATAGATTTGGCACAATAAGTAATCGAGTTAAAACCTTTTAATATGGTATATCCTGGGAATATCTGGGTTTGATACATATTAGGCTTTGCATGGTTAACTATACATTTATATCCTACTTTTTCAAGATAGGGAATTAGTTGCAGCACCCTAAACCTTGCTGATGGGACTTTTTCTTCTTGGGTAAAGAAGAGGATAGATTTTTTTTTATAGTTCATATTTATTATAAAATTCTTCTATTTTGTTGACAAGAAAATAGTTAACTCCTTGTATCATTGAGTGAGGAGTGATTTCTTTTATAATGATATTAGTTTTTGCCCCTACGCAACGGGCAATGTGATGGAAAAGAGAATCTACTCCTATAAATAGATAAGATTTTTTAATAATAAAAGCATAGGAAATTATATCTAGGCCTCTCTTATCAATAACCAAATTGTAAAGAG
>JAFDIG010000350.1 GCA_019308145.1 Deltaproteobacteria bacterium
CATTATAAGTCTCTTGCTTTAAAATTAAAACATACGCAATTGGGTTTATATTTTGATGGAGTAATTTGTGCCTTTGACATTGGTTTTCCTAAAGAAGATAAAAGATTTTGGAGGAGACTTAAAGAAAAATTTAAATTTGATCCTTCACACACTTTATTTATAGACGATAGTGAAGCACCTCTTTTGGCAGCCAAAGAGATAGGGATTAAATATCTATATTTTAAAACGCAGGCTAGCTCTAAGTCTTCACCTAGGTTGCCTATTAACAATTTTTCTAAAATACAGTATTTTAAAGAACTAATAGAGAGGATTGAAAAATGAAAGCCCATATTTTGGTTATACATGGACCAAACCTCAACTTATTAGGACAAAGAGAGACTTCAGTTTATGGCACAGCCTCTCTGAAGGAAATCAATGCCTTGATTAAAACAGAAGCAGAGAAATACGGACTTGAAGTAAGCACCTTCCAGTCCAACTACGAGGGGGCATTGGTGGAGGCTATACAGGAGGCAAAAGGGAAATATGATTTTATCATTATTAATCCAGCCGCTTATACTCATACCAGTGTGGCTTTAAGAGATGCTATTTTAGCTGTAGATATTCCCACTATTGAAATACATCTTTCTAATATTTATAAACGCGAAAATTTTAGACATAAGTCATATATTAGCGGGGTGGCTATAGGACAGATTTCTGGATTTGGAGTGCAAAGTTATTTATTAGCGGTTAAGGCAGTAGCCGAGATAATTAAGCAAAAAAGGTAAATGGAGGGATAAGAGTGTATACTACCAGTGATATCAGAAGGGGACTTAAAATTGAATTCAAAGGAGAGCCTTATCAGATAATAGAATTCCTCCATGTCAAACCAGGTAAAGGACAGGCCTTTGTACGGACAAAGTTGAAGAATTTGATCACCGGAGCAGTTTTAGAACATACATTTCGCACTAGTGACCGCATTCCCCGTCCCAGTTTAGAAGAAAGGGAGATGCAATTTTTATATAAAGAAGATGCGCATTATTGTTTTATGGATTTAGAAACCTATGACCAAATATTCCTAGATGCTGAGCAAATAGAAAAAAGAGAGTTCCTTAAGGAAAATATAGTAGTAAAAATGCTTTTTTTCAATGAAAAACCAGTGGGGATTGAATTACCTAAAACAGTAGATTTAGAAGTGGTAAAAACAGAACCTGGAGTAAAAGGGGATACTGCTACTGGAGGTAGCAAGCCTGCTACTTTGGAAACTGGGGCAGTAATTCAAGTCCCTTTGTTTATCAATGAAGGAGACATAATCCGGGTAGACACTCGCACTAGTGAATATATAGAAAGGGTTTTAAGTAAGTAACCTATAGCATACTTGCGGGGTTTCTTGGAGGACAAACAAGGATTTGAGGGAAAATGCCCTTAAAACTGCCTCCTTGAAATACGCCATGTTTACCATCCCAGGGATGATATTTTGGTAACAAATCTGGGTTGTTAAAGCGATCAATCATAATAAAATAAATCCAATTTCCTCCCATAATCTTGATTGAATTAATCTTTCATGTTAACTAAAAACAATGAAAAAATTGTTTACATATTTTATTCTTTTTATTATATATCCTGTTATTTCTTTTGCTCAAGCTAACAACATTTGTCTTTCCTGCCATGTATCTGATGAAAATGAAACCATTACAAATGGATTCCCTATTGTATATAATCATCTTGAACCTAATGCTCCCTTAGCAGGTGGCAATTTTTACTGGGTTAAATTTGAAGGAGATGAAAAAGGTCACAATATAATAGGAATAACAGAACCTGACAGTAAATTGAATATAGCCCCTGGTGGCGATATGGCTGTTCAGCTTAGCTGTGCTGGGACATATGGATGTCATGGTGGTAGAACAAGCGAATTTGATATAGGTAAAGAAGATGGTATTGTTGATGACACAGAAGCCATTTATGGTGCCCATCATGAAGATGATAGCTGTCTTAAAGCAGCTACTTTAGATGTAGATGAACAGGGAACAACTGTAGGTAAGAGTTATCGCTTTCTTTTTGGAATTAAAGGTATAGAAGATTTTGATTGGGAGCAGGATAATACAAATACAAGTCATAATGAATATATGGGTGCTGGAGAATATGATCAAACAGAAACCATCAGCTCTCTTTGTGCTCAATGTCATCCTAGTTATTATGGTACAGGTCTGATGCCTGGTGGTGATGGGATAGGAGTAGGAACAAGTTCACCGTGGTTAAGACATCCTACAGATATATTCTTACCTCAAAAGGGTGAATATGCAGGATATGGAGGAGATGGAAATCCTTATAGTCTTATTGCTCCAGTTGGTAGGTGTAATCTCTATGAAATAATTGATCCAGCTCAAGTAAAGCCAGGAAAGGATGTGGTGATGTGCCTT
>JAFDIG010000351.1 GCA_019308145.1 Deltaproteobacteria bacterium
GAAATATATTTTGTTCAAGGATTTAGAAGAGGGATCATATAAAACTCTCTTGAGATAATTTTAAAACTATATAAGGAGGATAGATATGAAAGATAAATTTCTTGGAAGGGATTTCCTTACGGTAATGGATTATACAAAAGAAGAGGTGCTTTTTATTCTTGACACTGCGGCGGATCTTAAGAGAAAGTGGACAAGAAGAGAACCTCATGAATTCCTTAAAGGCAGAACTATTGCGATGATATTTGAAAAGCGTTCAACCCGAACAAGGGTATCTTTTCAGGCTGCTATCGCACATCTTGGTGCGCAGAGTTTTTATATGAAATCAGAAGAGACACAGCTTGGGAGAGGTGAACCTATTAAGGATACAGCAAGGGTAATAGATCGTTATTGTGATGCTTTAGTTATGCGGACATTTGGGCAGGAAATACTTGAAGAGTTTGCTAAGTATATGAGAAATCCAGTGATAAATGCGCTTTCTGATCTTACTCATCCATGTCAGCTTTTAGCAGATCTTCTTACAATAAGAGAGAAAAAAGGAGAGTTTAAAGGACTAAAAATGGCATTTTCTGGTGATATCTGGAATGTTTTTCACAGTAATATGATTGGTTGTGCTATGATGGGGATGGACTTTTTTGCTGCTATGCCAGATGGTTATGAGCCAAGTCCAGTTGTACTGAACAAGGCAAAAGAGCTTGCTAGTGCTAGCGGGGCAAAGATTGTTTTTTCAAAGAATATGGATGAGATCATGGAGGGAGCTGATGTAGTTTATGCTAATACCTATCACTCAATGGGCGGACCAGAAAAGAATAAAGAGCAAAGGGTCAAAGATTTTGCACCATTTCAGGTAAATGAAGAAGCGATGAAAAAAGCAAAAGATGATGCTATATTTATGCATTGTTTGCCAGGTTACAGAGGTGAAGAGATGACAGATGAGGTTATTGAAGGACCACATTCGGTTGTTTTTGATGAAGCAGAAAACAGGATGCATACTGAAAAGGCAATTCTTTCATTAGTAACCTATTAAAAAGGAGGTGAAAAGTTTAATATTTTTTTAATCTTATGAATTTTTAAAGGGAGGTTATCATGAAAAGAGGGATTATTTTTCTATTATCAATAGCATTTGTTTTAAGTCTTCTTTCCTTTCCTGCATTTGCTGGAAAAGGCGTAATTAAGATAGGTATGATAGGTCCTATGTCTGGGCCTTGCGCCTTCCAAGGATCAAGTATGAAAAAGGCTGCTGAGATGGCTGTAGATGAGATAAATAAAAAGGGCGGCATTCTTGGCAAAAAGATTAAACTTATCATAGAAGATGATGAGTCAACTCCTGTAAAGGCTGTAAATGCTGCTCAGAAGCTTGTTACTAAGGATCAGGTTTTAGCAGTTGTGGGCCATTATAATAGCTCTTGTACACTTGCATCCATGGAAGTAACACAGAGAAACAAAGTTCCTCATCTTTGTCCGATTTCTGTTGCTGCTGCTATTACTGGTCAAGGTTATAAATATATATTCAGGAATTGTGCTACAAATCCTATGCAGGTTGGACAGCTTGCTGATTATGTTACTCAAAACATGGGCAAAAAAGGCAAAGAAAACAGAGTTGCTATTATCTATGAACAGACCGATTATGGTAAAGGAATTATGGAAGTTTTCAAGAAAAAGGTAAGCGCTGTTCCAGGTTGGAAAGTGGTTGCAATAGAGGTTTACAAGCCTGGTGATACTGATATGATTGCTCAGCTTACCAAAATTAAGGCGACCAAGCCAGATTTTATGTTAATGGGTGGGAATATGACTGAGGTTGCTCAGATCGTAAGACAGGCTAAAGAGATCGGACTAAAGACCCAGCTTCTTGCATTAGGTGGTGTTTCTACTGATAAATTCGTGAAGTTAGCAGGAAAAGAGAATATAGAGGGGATGGTTAATACAAGTTATTTTGAAACAACATCTAAAAATCCTTTAGCTCAAAAGTTTGTAAAGAATTATCGTGCACGTTACCATTCTGACCCTGATATGTTTGCTGCCGCGATTTATGAAGCTTTCTATATACTTGATTATGCTATAAAGAAAACAGGGGTGAAGTATAAGAGCATTAAAAAATGGAGAAAGGCTTTAAGAGATGTTCTTGCAAACATAAAAGATTTGCCTGGGGTTCAGGGACCAACAACATTTGGTCCAAATGGTCAGGCAGATAAAAAGGTTTATATAGTAAGATGGGAAAATGGCAAGAGGGTGATCATTTATCCTAAAGGTTCATAATTATAAAAGATAACATAGGGGCGCCTATTTTGTTGTAGGCACCCCTAATTAAAGTAAAGCGGGGCTAAGAATGAATACCTTTATTTCACAATTGATCAATGGAGTTGTCTTGGGCAGTATCTATGCTCTTTTATCC
>JAFDIG010000038.1 GCA_019308145.1 Deltaproteobacteria bacterium
ATCTTTTTTGCTATGAGATTATGCCAACCTCTTTTATACATCCATTCAATTGCTACCGAACGAGCCTTTTCAGAATCAAACATTTTAACCTCCCACCCCCCTTCTCAACCTATACCACCCATGGCCTATAACAGCATCTTCCCCTACATGAAGATATTCGCCAAGGATGAGAAGGGGTAAGAATTCTTTTAGATTGCCTTCAAATGTTATTTTTCCTTCAAAACCACTTATATCATGTCTTTTGCCAGAGGATGCTCTGCGGTATAAGGTTACCCAATATGTGGTATCGTTGGTTTTCTTTATTTTTTCTGCCCTTTTTCCTATGCCTTTAAAATCATCTGTTAAAAGCCCATCTTTGCAATATATTTGACCCAGCCTGTTCACCCTGTCTCTTAACCTCTTTATTATGTGATGAAATTCTATCTTTTTTACCAAGATACTTTTCTCTTTTTGGCCATTGGGATTAAACTTTATCCTTGTTGGAGTTAAGAATTCTAACTCTATTTTATTTGAATCAATGCTTTCTAACCTTTTTTTTATATACTTATCTCCGATTTTAAAATTGAGATTTCTTACTGTTGAGTTATTACTACTATATATCATTTCCCAATCCATATTCTCTGGATTGAATATATCAACCTTTAAAAGTTTAAACTTACCTCTGTTTTTACCAATACCTATTTCCCCTAATTCTTTTATTGGAATCAAGATATATGGAAACCATTTATAAAGTTCACCAGTTAAAACCATATCAAATGAAATGATTTCTCCTTCTTTATAAATGGTTTTTGGCTCAAGAGGTGGTTTTATTATATATCCACGAGGAAGGTCCCTATTCTTTTTTAGCCCTTTTGAGGTACTATTTACTACAGGAGAAAATATTTTTTGATAAGCACATGAATTTATTATAGAGCATGAATAGCACGGTATGTTAGTATTAATACATACAATCTTTTTTAGCTCCCTGCCAAATGCACCTCTTAAGATATTACCTTTGTTGTTTTCTGATAAAATGATGGGCTCAATTGCAAAGAAAGAAAATCTATAAACGGATAAAAAAATATATTCTATCATCTTTATTACTCCATAAGATATAAAAAAGAAAATTGATTAAATATAAAAACTAAAACAATTGTAAAGTTACAAAGTGACAGATGAGGACAAAATAGATCTTATTTATTTAAATTTTTTATTAGATAAAGTTTTTTAATTTTGTGCTTTTGGCATAAAAGTGAAAATTTAAAAATAAAAAAGGCTGCGATAATGCAGCCTTTTAAAAAGTTTAAATTTATTGCTATGATGCATGATTTATTCCTGTTAATTTTTATATATTGTTTTCATTTACATTTAAAGGATTAGCAAATTTTTGGGAACTTTGAGAAATTCTAAATTTATTAAATTAGTTGAGTTAAGTAAAATCATTGGTGGAGATGAGCGGATTCGAACCGCCGACCCCCTGCTTGCGAAGCAGGTGCTCTCCCCCTGAGCTACATCCCCTTTATTTAAAAAACATTAAGGGATTTTAATTCTATTGTCAAGTGTTATCCTTTTATTTCTCTTTTTTATTCTCTTTAAAATAAAAACCAAAACAAGAGGTATTATACCTATAATACTATAGGTAAGGTGGGGGACAATCAATAAAATGGCAGAAAAAAGGAAGATAACTCTTAGCCATAATCTTAGTTCAATAAAAAACCATCCTTCAATTGCTGCTGCTAATGCGACAACACCTAAAAGAGCAGTGAAGGAATCCATCACAATTTTAACACCTTTTCCGATAAGTAAGATTGATGGGCTATATATAAATAAAAAAGGGACTATAAACCCTGCCAGACCTAACCTAAATGCCATAAGGCCTGTCTTCATTGCGTTTGTTTTTGCAATTCCGCTTGCTGCATAAGCTGATATTGCAACAGGAGGAGTGATAAAGGATATAATCGCGAAATAGAAGATAAACATGTGAGCTGCTATGGTAGGGACTCCCATAGAAACAAGAGCTGGAGCCCCTAAGACAGCAGTAATAATATAAGCAGCAGTTGTAGGAAGTCCCATTCCTAAAATAAGGCATGCTATCATGGTGAGCAGTGAACCTAACCAAAGCCTTCCACCAGATACATGGATCACCATCTGGGTAAATCTTACCCCAAGCCCTGTTAATGAGACAACCCCTATAACAATACCTGCTGATGCACATGCCATTGCGACAGGTACAGCGGTTTTTACTCCATTTTCAAGAGCAGCTATGATTTCTCTCCATGGAAAACGTTTTTCTCTGATTAAAAGAACAACTGATGCAATAAAAAGCAAAGATACTATTGTGAAAAAACCTGCTTTCATAGGGGACAGTTGTCTTATAACAAGCAGGTATATAAGCACTATAAGAGGAATAAAGAGATAAAATCCTTCTTTTAGTACCTTTTTTATCTTGGGAAGCTTTTTTAGATCCATCTTTGCAACATTTTTTCTTTCTGCTTCAAAATAGACCATTAACCCTACTGAAGCAAAATATAAAAGAGCAGGGATTGCTGCGGATATCGCAACCTTTACATATGATATACCAAGCATTTCTGCCATAACAAATGCGCCAGCTCCCATCACAGGTGGCATGATTTGCCCTCCTGTTGATGCAACTGCTTCTACTGCCCCTGCAAATAGAGGGGTATAACCAGTTCTAATCATCAAGGGGATAGTAAAAGTGCCAGTTGTTACAACATTTGATACCGATGATCCAGATATACTTCCCATCATAGCACTTGAGATAACAGCAGTTTCAGCAGGGCCACCTTTAACCCTTCCTGATAAGGATAAAGCTAAATTGATAAAAAAATCACCAGCGCCAAGTTTATCTAAAAAAGCACCAAAAAGGATAAAGATAATGACAAAGGTAGAGGAGACAGCAATAGGGATACCAAAAGCCCCTTCAGTAGTCCAAATAAGATAGCTTACCAATCTTTCAACATCATATCCTTTATGAGCAATGATCTTTGGCATGTAAGGGCCAAAATAGCCATAGACCAAAAATGCAACAGCAACCATAACAATAGGAAGACCAACAGAACGTCTTGTTCCTTCTAATATAAGGAGGATTAAAATTAGTCCAGCAATGATCTCTGTTGTTGATGGGCCGTTTATCCCTCTATCTAATACCTTTTCAGGGTCAAGGGCTAAATAAAAAAAGATTCCAATAGCAATAATAATAAGGATTACAATCCAGTCAAATATATTTAGTTTATCCTTTCCTTTTGATGGTACGATCTTATACAAAATAAAACATATCAACATAAGGCCAAATAGATGGATAAAACGTTGCAGAAGAGGGGATAATACACCAAAATATGCAGTATAAAGGTGGAAACAGGCAAGGGTTATTGAAACAACTCCTATAAGTAAACGAGAAAACCCTATTAGTGTTCGCTTTATAGCTTTTTGTTCAGATGAAATAGATGGACTTGACACTACTTTCCCCTTATCATTAATATTATTTGATCCCCAGGGCTACCCCATTGATAAAAGGAGTAATCAGTTTCTCCAATATCCTTTGTTAATATCAATTTTTGAGTTCTCATATAAGCGATTCTTAAAATGATTTTATTTAAAATATCAGATTTTTTTGGCTTTATCTCATAGAGCCGTATTCTATCTTTTTTTATTTCGATCTTACTGTTATATCTCGTATCTCTAAAGTCATATGTATCAGAATAATATATAACCTCAAATGGTACAAAAGATTTTTTAGCAATATAAAATGTCTCTTTTACCCATTGCATGTCATATGAATGAAAGAATTTTATAGAGATCCTTTTTACCCCATTTAAAGGGATATAAAACCTATATCCTTTTGTTGTGTTAATGATAAAAAGGTTCTCCTCGGATTTAGTCTCTTTTCCTTTAAGATTTTTGCCTCCCAAAAAAATTGAAATAGCAATAAATCCGAGGAGAAGCAATCTAAAACCATTTTTCATTTGATGATTAGATGAGCTGGGATCTTAAATCCTTTCTCCTTATAATATTTTACTGCACCTGGATGAAGCGGAATGTTTAACCCTTTTATTGCATCCTTTAAAGTTGTATATTTTTTGACAGCAGCATGAGTATTGACCCATTCAGAGGAGTTTTCCCATATTGCTTTGAGAAGACGATAGAGATCATCAGTGCTCAAGTTGGCTTTAGTAGTTGTATACATGACAACCCTGCTTGTAGGAGTTGGTACAGGTTTATTTACATTTCTATAAACCCCTGCTGGTATATATCTTTTAGTAAAATAAGGATACTTTTTATAGAATCCAGGATCATCTATCCCTATCATTTTAACCTTGAAGGTTGTTGTAAGATCAAGAAGGGCAGCAGATTTTAAAGGATGTGTAATAATAAAAGCATCTAAGGTGCCATCTTTGAGAGCAGAAACCATATCAGGATTTGACATGAATTCAGCTTTTACTGTTTTGTAATTAAGCCCATAGAATGCAAGGATCTTTTTTGCTGCCTGCTCCCCACCGCTTCCGGGAGCGCCAACACCGATCCTTTTTCCTTTGAAATCAGCTACACTTTTAAGTGGGCTGTTTGCAGGTGCAAATATCTGTACCCATGAGATAAGCGTGCCAAAAAGGGAACGCAAACATTTTACAGGTTTTCCTTTATATTTCCCCATTCCATTGTATGCCAAAAAAGCAACCTCGTTTTGTGAGATTCCCCAATCTACCTTGCCTTTTGAAAGATTCCTAATATTCTCCAGAGATGCAGCACTTGCTTCAGCAGATGCAGCAAAACCTTTTACATGTTTAGTAATCGTCTCTGCCATTGCAACCCCCATAGGGTATAGAGCACCTGCTGTTCCAGCAGTAGCAATGGTTATTCTTCTAACCTTTGCATGGGCTGAAAACGTGATAGATAAAATAGCTAACACAATTAAGAGGGTAAAAAATTTTCTTTTCATCGTTTCTCCTCCTTTTTTAAATTACTCTATTTTTTCAATCTTGCCTCCAAGGGTTGTCATTACTTCATAGAAATTTGGAAAGGATATCTTATGATATTCTGCATCTGTAATTTCTGTTTTTCCCTTAGCAATAAAACCTGCAATTGTTGTTGCCATAACAATTCTGTGGTCATGATGTCCATTTATATGGGTACCAGTAAGTTCGCTTTCATAAATGGTAAGAGAATCTTTGGTGAGTTCCATTTTTGCACCCATTTTGGTTAGCTCTTCATATATTGCTTTTGGACGATCTGTCTCTTTTATTCTGGATGGCCCAAGATTTGTTAAAACGGTTTTCCCTTTTGCCCTTGTACCTAAAACAGCAAGGATAGGCGGTGCATCAGGCAAATCCCCACAATCGATTTCTATACCATGAAGTGTTTTTCCCCCTTTAATAGTGATTCCATTTTTACCATCATCCTTAACCTCAATATCAGCTCCCATCCTTTTTAAATTTTCAATGATTGCTTTATCCCCTTGATAATCGTTAATATCAAGACCCATTAAGGTTATCTCTGAATCAGTAATAGCAGCAGCAACTATTGGAAATGTTGCTGATTCCCAGTCGCTTGGAATGGTTTCCTCAAATGGGTGGTATGATTGTCCCCCTTTGATAAAGAAACGTTCATAATTATCATGTGAAAATTCAATATTCTGACGTTTGAGCCATCCCATGGTCATATTTATATAAGGACGTTCCTGAAGATTATCTACTTCTACTTCTGTATCCCCTAAGGCTAAAGGAGCAGTTAAAAGGATAGGGGTGAGCCACTGAGAATTTATTCCAGGAAGATGAGCTTTGCCACCCTTTAATATTCCTCTTGCAACAAGCGGGGCTATTCCTCCACCACGCGTAGAAAAAACCATGCCTCCAAGATCATTTAGTGCAGCAATCAATGGTCCTGCTGGTCTTCGTCTTATCTGATGATCGCCAGTAATAACAGTAAAGCCGTTTATTAATGTTGCAACAGCAGTAGCAATATAGTAAGTTGTTCCAGAATTACCCATGTCTAAAACATCTTCTGGCACTTTAAGATTTAGGCCCACCCCTTGAACAATCCAATTATCCCCAATTTCAATGGAAGCACCAAAACCTCTGCATACATCTACAGTTGATAGACAATCAGCACTTGGTAAAGGATTATGGATGATTGAAGTGCCCTCAGCCATTGTTGCTATAAAAACAGCCCTTGTTGTATTTGATTTTGATCCAGGTATCTTTGCCGTTCCTTTTAAATTTGATTCTGAAACAACAAATTTCATTTTTTACTCCTTTTTAATCATATGGTAATGTTTTTCCTATCTTTTTTACACATTTTAAAAGCGGTTCTATAAGTGTTTTTACCTTTTGATTTACATCTATATCTGTTTTTAGAAATGGTATATTTACCGCCGCCACCACTTTGTTTTTTCTATTTAGCACAGGAGCAGCAACAGCGACCAAGCCGGGGAAATATTCGCCATCTACAACAGAATAACCTTTCTCCCTTATCCTTTCTAACATCTTTATAAAATCATCTTTATTATGTTCTTTAAAGAAGTTATTAAGATTTTTATGTTGTAAAATTTTATCAAGCTCTTTTTTATCCAAGAATGCAAGAATCACTCTTCCTGATGATGATATAACAGCCTTTAGTCTGCTTCCCACGTGCAGTGCTATATTCAAAATTTCTCTTTTTTTAAGTCTTTCAATGTAAACCACATCAATATCATCTAAGATAGAGAGATTTACATTTTCATTTACTTCATTGAAGAGATCTATAAGATAAGGGGAAGCAATATCCCTAAGCTCCATTGAGGCAAGCACATTAAAACCTAAGGATAAAACTTTTATGCCAGGCTGATATGTATGTTTAGATGAATCGTATTTTAGATATTCGAGAGCAACAAGGGTTCGGCAGAGCCTAAAAACAGTAGTTTTAGGAAGATTTGTTCGTTTACAGAGATCTGTTAAAGTAAGAAAAGGGTTTGATTCATCAAAGGCGGCAAGTATCATCAGTCCTTTTTTAAGAGAGGAAACAAAATCTTTTTCTTTCATTTTTGTTCCGTTATTCGGAATAATGTTCCATTATTAATACTAAAGAATCAAGAGATATTTGTCAAGGATTTTTTTAAAAGGATTTCCCGAGTAAAAATTTTTAAGATCTATTATTCAAAAAACAGAGAATCAGCTCTTAAAGGAGCAAAAGTATTTTCAGTAAAATAGGAAGATGTTTTATCTAAAGACAATTAAATCTTTATAGCCAATGGTTAGAAAAACAAATGCAATAGAGAAAAGATTTGTGAAAACAAAGATTAAACACAAGACCTATATGGATTTTTGCTGACAAGATTTCTATGGAAAGAATACTTTTTGCTCTGTTTTTTCATTTAAATAAAAATTAAGGTTTTTTATATCTCTTTCTTGATGAGACAAAATTGTTGACATGACCTCATCTTAAAAAGATTTTGGCATTAATAAAAAAATATGGTAATAATTAATGTATAATAATTTATTTTCAAGCTGAGAGAGTTAGGTTGACGTAATTAGATAGCTTTTAAGCACAAACTAATAAAATAGAGTATTCCATCATATATTAAAAATCTTTAAAGATTATGAGGATGATTTTTAGTTTTCAAACTTGATTGATTATTATATATAATAGTGGAAAAATTTATCTCATTAAATAATAAAAAAATCAGAATAAAATATCTTATTTTATCTTTTTTAAAAAAATTAATACAATTTTTCTTCCCTGAAAGATGTGTTGGTTGCGGGGAGTTGCTTAAAGAAGATACTCCTCTTTTCTGTAATAATTGTTTTTTAACATTAAAAGCGATTAACCCTCCATTTTGTTATAAGTGTGGTTATCCTTTTCCAGGATATGTTAAGGTTTCTCATTTATGTGGGGAGTGTATTAAAGAGAAACGATATTTTGACTTCGCCAGATCTTGTTTTTCATATGAAGGTCTTATAAGAGAAGCAATACAGAAGTTCAAATTTAATGGAAAGGTCTTTATTGGCTTAAAATTTGCTGATATAATGTTTTCACGCACTTCTTACTTTTTTGAGAAAAGGGACTGGGATCTAATAATTCCTGTCCCTGTCCATATTAATAAGCTTAGGAAAAGAGAGTTTAATCAAGCACAAGTTTTGGCATCTAAAATCGCTTTTTATCTTGGAATTCCATATTTGCGTTATCTTTTAATAAAAAAGATAAATAATCCATCACAATTTTCTCTTAAAAGAGAGGATAGGATAAAGAATGTAAAAGGAGTTTTTGGTATTGTAGATTCTAAAAAGATCAAAGAGAAGAAGCTTTTGTTAATAGATGATGTTATGACTACTGGTGCCACTGTTAATGAATGTGCGAAGATATTAAAAAGATATGGAGCAAAAAGGGTGGATGTTTTCACCATTGCAAGAACATTAAAATAATAATAATCTTGTGCAAATTTTTTTTATTATATAAAATAAAGAAAACAATTTTATGTAAATCTTTGAGAAAATAATTATTTAAAAATTTTTTTAAAATAGAGAAGGGAGTTAGTGTTGAGGAAGAAAGCAAAGATTTCAATTATCATTTTTATCATTATTGTAATAATACCATCCTTTTTTTTATTTTATCTTTGGAAACATCCCGAGCTCTATACACCTTATCTTATTCACCAGTTAGAAAAGGTAACAGGCTTAAAGGTTTCCATTGAAAAAGGGACAATAAATTTCAGAAAAGGAAGATTTGGATTTTCCCTTGTTAAAGTAACTTTAAGAAAAAAAGAAGAAAAAGTTCCTTTTTTTAAAGCAAAAGAACTTTTCTTTGTACCTGATCTTTTTGCCCTCATTTTGGGCAAAATACATATTAAAAAGGTTATGCTTATAAAGCCTGATATCTTGTGGAAGCTAAAACCAGAAGCTAACAAGAAGTTGAAAACAAAAAGATTATCACTCATACTTACTGCAGTTGAAGAATTGATTATTGATGATGGTTATATTCGTTTTTTTGATTATATTGTTGATGCTAAAAAGCCACTTGTTACAACCTTAAAATCTATAAAGTTTCGGATACAGACTGCAACATTTAAAGAATGGTATTTTTTGCTCAATACTTTACTTATCACAAATAATAAAAAAAGCCCCATAAAAATAAGAGGAAATCTTGCACTATCCCCTGAAAGTAAGCCTTTACCTTTAAAGATTAAAGCATTTATAGTAGCAAAGGAAATTGATGGCAAATATTTTAGAGCATATTACCAGCCTTATATTCCTATGAAGATCTTCAGAAGTTTTATTGATATTGATGCAGATTTTAATGGAATTCCAGGAGGGGTTTTTGAATCAAAGGGAAATATTACTATTAAAAGGGTAAAATTTAGCTATCCTCAGGTATTTTCTAACCTTATAACTCCTAAAAAAATTGGAATAAATTACAAGTTTATTCTTAAAAAAGAAAAAATTTTAATCCCAGAGTTCAAAATAGATTTAGATGAATTTTCTACCAATGGTTCATTTAGAATTAATTTCCCTAAAGGAAAAGATATATGGTTAGAGAGTTTGGTTAAAGCAAAGATAGATTTAAAAAGAATTAAAAAGTATATTCCTTTTCATTTAATTGGTTCAACTTTTACTTCTATCTTTAAAAAGAATATAAAAGGTAGTTTGTTAATAACAGATGGTTATGTCAAAGGAACAGTTAAAGATATCAAAAGATTAAACAAAGGCATAAACAAAGGAGTTATAGGTGGGAAATTTGTGCTTAATGATCTTGAATTTTCTGTTCCTACTATACATAAAATCTCTGCTCATCTTTCTCTTGATGCTAATAGAATAAAAATAGCTTCAATAAACTCCCTTGTTGGGTCAAAAGGAACATTAAAAGGGAAAGGGGAGATAATAGATCCTTTCATAAAACAAAGATGGAGATTTGATCTCGATACAATGGTTCCTCTTGATGAAATAAAGAGCCTTTCAACACCCTTTTATAAAAGATATTTTCATTCTCTTTCTGGGAAACTTTTTGCCCATATAATTACAGAAGGTAAAGGCTTAAAAAGAGATTCAATTAGATATAAAGGTTCTGGGAAGATTGTTAATACAGAATGTACATTATCTGATGGGATAAGATTTGAAGGGCTTAATTCTCAATTTGATTTTTCACCATCCTTTCTAAATATAAAGAAAATTTCTGTTGATGTTGAACCACCTTTTTTCATGTTACTGCCTAAGTTTAATTTTGTGAGCAACAATATTAAGGTTAACCAGTGGTTATCTCCTTCCCCTGTTGTAGAAGGTGATTTTCATCTTATATCTGATAGAGGTACTATAAAAGGAGAGGCAAAACTTTATGGATCAAAACAGTGGTGGAGAATGAGTATACCAGTAATGGAAGGAAGGCTTTTTAATAAACTGGATGTATTAGCAAAGAAGGTAGAATTATCCAAAAAAGGAAATCTCTTATTTTTTTATTTTCCAGATTCAATTGTAAACAAAAGGCATCTTTTTGTTAAAGGAAATATAGGGATTTCTCGCAGACTAAAAACAAAAGCAATTATTAAATGTGATTACCTAAACTTTGATAAGCTTTTTCCAAAAAAGGAAAAAGTTGAGGTGCGAGAGACCTTTGAAATACCAGATTGGCTTACTTTTTTTGTTAATGGGGAAATTGATATAGATCTTGAAATAAAAAAGGGAGCATTTAGAAACTGTAGATTTCATAATCTTATGACCCATTTTAATACTACTGGAAGAGAGCCGGTTATCTATATTAAACAATTTAAAGCAGATCTCTTAAAAGGTTTTGTATCAAACCAAGGATGGATCGAGTTAAACAAGGATAAAATTAAATTTGAATTTTCTCCTTTTATTCTTAAAATTTCTGGAGATGAGTTCAACAAGATATTTTTAGAGCAAAAAAGAAAGGTTTATAAAGGGTTTTGTTCCTTTGATGCGTTTTTAAGAGGGGAAGGGAGAAATTTTAAAGAGATAAGACGTTCTATAAGTGGATATATAGAACTATTTTCAGAAAATGGGATATTGAAAAAATTTGAGGTTATATCACGTATACTTTCTCTTGTTAACCTTGCTGAGATACAACAAGTATGGACTAAACATAAAGGCTTGCCTTATAACTCATTAGTTGGAGAACTATATTTTGAACAAGGGGAAGGCTGGCTTTCTAACTTAGTAATAGATTCTCCTCTGATGGCGATATCAGCTCAAGGAGATATAAATATATGGCTTGGCACAATTGATTGGTCTGTAGCGCTTTGCCCAAGGATAGGTATAGACAGATTATTAAGCAAAGTTCCTGTTATAGGTAAAGTATTAACAGGGGAAAAGGGCAGCCTTTTCTGTTTATATTATAAAGAAAAAGGACCAATTGATGATCCAGAGGTAAAATCTGTGCCAGTAAAGACCATAACAAAAGGGTTATTTGATATAATAATTAGAGGATTAGAAATTCCATATTATGTTCTGGCTCCCTTAAAAAATTGGGACAAATAGTATATTTTAAGATTTAATAGAGATTCTACTTAATTTATTTTTTAAAAGGGAATAAAGACTAAGATGAAGATAGCAATTATGGGTGCAGGGGCAATGGGTTCTCTCATCGGTGCTTTGCTTTTTGAGCATGGTGAAGATGTAATCCTGATCGATCCATGGGAAGAGCATATAAAGAAGATAAATGATAATGGACTTGTTATTGAATCAGGAAGTAAAAAACGCTTAGTGCCTATAAAAGCTTTTTCAGGTCCCAAATCTTTAGAAAAAAGAGATCTTGTTATTTTTTTGGTAAAAAGTTATGACACTTATCAGGCAGCAAAAGATGCTTTACCTATTGTTGAGGATAATACTTTTGCTCTTACACTTCAAAATGGAATAGGAAATGTTGAAATATTAGAATCTATTTTGGGAAAGGGAAGAGTAATTGTTGGTACCACATCTCATGGTGCAACATTACTTGCTCCAGGGATGATCCGACATGCAGGTAAAGGGCCTACTTATATAGGTGAAATTAATGGAACTATTTCTAATAGGATTAAGGAAATTGCAAAAATATTTAACAATGCCGGGATTGATACTGAGGTTTCAACAGAAATGGAAAAACTTTTATGGAGGAAATTGATCATAAATATAGGTATAAATGGCTTAACTGCTTTAACAGGTTTAAAAAATGGTCAGCTTCTAAAATTTCATGAAACTATTTACCTTATGGAAAAACTTATAAATGAGGCTTTAGAAGTAGCATCTAAAAAAGGAATTGAATTTGAAGAGGATATGGTTAAAACAGTGAAAGATATTGCAGAGCTAACAAGAGAAAATCGTTCATCTATGGGACAGGATATTGATAGAAAAAGAAGGACAGAAATAGATGCCATAAATGGAGTGGTAATAAAGGAAGCAGAAAAATTTGGGGTAGATGTGGATGTTAATCGTACGATTA
>JAFDIG010000352.1 GCA_019308145.1 Deltaproteobacteria bacterium
GAACTAACATATCCAGGACAGATTAAAGTTACTGTTATAAGGGAAACCCGGGCAGTGGAAATAGCAAAATAGGGAGAATAATTTGAGGATTTTATTTATTGGTGATATTATTGGTAGAGTTGGCAGAAGGGCAATTGGTAATTTTCTTCCTAAAATAATAGATAAAGAACAAATAGGATTTGTGATCGCGAATGGGGAGAATCTTGCAGGAGGTATTGGTATAACACCTGATACTGCTAAAGAGCTTTTTAAGATGGGAGTTGATGTAATTACAACAGGAAATCATGTTTGGAAAAAGAAGGAGATTATCCCATATCTTAAAGAAGAAGAAAGGATTTTAAGGCCTATAAATTATCCTGAGTTAGCACCTGGAAGAGGTTTTGGGATATATAATAAAGAAGATAAAAAGGTGGGAGTGATAAATGCTGAGGGAAGAATATTTATGAATTCCCTCGACTGCCCTTTTCGTACAACTTTAGATGCTGTTGAAGAGATAAAAAGATCAACTTCTATTATTATAGTAGATTTTCATGCTGAAGCAACTTCAGAAAAAGAGGCTTTAGGATGGTTTTTAGATGGAAAGATATCAGCATTAATTGGAACTCATACACATGTTCAGACAAATGATGATAGAATACTTCCTGGGGGAACAGGATATATTACTGATGCGGGTATGACAGGCCCTGTTGATTCAGTAATAGGTATAAATAAGGATATAGCAATAAAGAGATTTTTAAGCCAAATGCCTTATAAATTTGAGGTAGCAAAAGGAGAGGTGGAATTAAACGGAGTAATAATAGATGTTGAAGACATATCAGGAAAATGTATAAATATCTCTAAAATCAAGGTTAAAACAAGTCAAATATAAATCTGTTTCTTTAGGATATTTTAATCTTTATTTTTGACTAAATAAAAGAGAGTAAGAGAATTTTTCTTTGTAGGTAGATCTTTATCAATAACATAAAGATTTTTAAAAAGCTTAATAACATCAATAGGGGCTATTACTAATGTAGTCTCCTCATATTTGCCTTCAGAAAGATTTTTTGCAGCATAAGATGTATCTTTAGCAGGGATTAATCTTGCATTTTGATATTTTTTCTTGATATAGGATTCATGTTCCTTTAGTGCTTGTGGATGGGATATAATTTTTTTAAAGAACTGTTCTGGATGCATTGATATGCCAAAAATTGCATGTTCTATTTCGAGTTTGAGCTCATCAATCTTTTCAAAATCAAAGTTATTTATTGCTTTTTGAGTCTCCTCAACCATTCCTGCTTTTGAAGAATAGGCAAATGTACCATAATTAATCCTTTTTTCTTTTAGAGCTTTAAAAACATTATAAGTAGTTATAAGAAAAAGCTTTTTAAATGGGATTAAATTGTTTCTTTTAGCGAAAATCTCTGCTGCTTTTTCACAGGAGCTACCTTTTATTCCTTGTATTCCTATGTTATACATCTTAAATGAATATATTATCGCAAGTTAGTTTTGTTTTTTAATGTTGAAAATCCTTACACAGTAGAAACAGTAGAAATTATTTTTTGACTTAATTTTATTATTTATTTATAAGTTAAAATGATTAATATAACAAATTTTTTAATAGAATAACAAGTTAGTTGGGTGAATTTTTTATGAATGAAGAATTTATAAAAGAGATCTCCATTCTTATTTTAAACAGCATGAGCCTTCCTCTTTTACTTTTTGATGATAAACTTAACATTATTTTTTTAAATAAAGCTTTCGAAACTGTTTGTTTAATTGATAGGAATTCATTGATAGGTAAGAATATCTTTTCTTGTCACAAAAATCTAAGATCCACAGAACTTGGGAAAGTAGAGATATTAAAGTTGAAAGATTATAAAGAAGATAAATCAATGTTATCTAAGATGGAGTTAAAAATCAATAAAAGAACCTTCCATGCATTCTTATCTCCTATTAGAGATAAAAAGAGTGGTTTTATAGGTGGATTACTTATTATGATGGATGTTACAACTGAAAAAGATCTTGAAAAGTTAAAAGCGCAAACCTTTTCTACTGTTGCCCATGATATAAAAAATCCTTTAATAGCAATGGTTGGCTTTGCATCTTTATTACTTAGGGGAAAAAAAGGAAATGTGACTCAAGATCAAGCCAGGTTTTTAGGGATCATAAAAAAAGAAGGAGAAAAAGCAATAAGATTAGCAGATAATTTTCTTACATCAGTAAAGATAGATTTTAATAAGGTAGGATATTATTATGAAAGGATAGACCCTAAAAAGTGGATACAAGAAATCATAAAAAAGATGGAGCCAACTTTTGAAGCAAAAAATTTAGATATTATCTTTGAAGCAGAAAAAGCTATTCCAGAGATTATGATAGATCCATTACAAATGGAGCGAGCCATATGCTGTAAAATTTACAAAAGAAGGTGGAAAGATCTGGCTCAATTTAAATAGAGCAGAAAAAGGGGATGGCATAGAGATAAAGATCAAGGATAATGGCATAGGGATAGATCAAGAGTTTTTGCCTCATATCTTCGAGCTATATAAAAGAGGGATTGAAAGGATTGAAGGTACAGGATTAGGACTTTTTGTCACTCGATCAATAGTGGAAGGAAAAGGAGAAAAAATAAAGGTTGAGAGCAAGAAAGGCGAAGGTAGTTGCTTTACAATCTATCTACCATTTTTTAAGAATAACCCATTTTAAAAATTTTTCCTAACATCAGTTTACTTAACCTCCTAATATTAATAATCTATTTTTTGTTTTGAGAAGGATTTT
>JAFDIG010000353.1 GCA_019308145.1 Deltaproteobacteria bacterium
AAAGGAAACCGAAAATATTTTAAAGGAAAGATATAAAATTGTGGTCGGAATTGATACTAAATACCAAGTAAATGATGAAAAGGTTATTAAATATTTTTACAAAGAAAATGGAGGTGTTTCATCTGCAATAAATTATGGGTTAAAGAAAGCCTCTGGTGAATATATAAATTTTCTCGCTGATGATGATCTTCTTTTGCCAGAAAAGATAGAATTACAGGTATCTTTTTTTAAAAAGAATGAAAAGAATTGGGGGAATCTTGGGGTAGTATATTCTGGTTATTTGATAATGGAAAAAGGGGTAATTATTGATAGAATAAAGCCTAAATATCGAGGAAATGTATTTAGACAATTGTTATATGACAATCTTTCCTCTGCACATTCTTTGTTGGTTAAAGCAGAGTGTTTTAATAAAGTTGGTTTTTTTGATGAAACACTTTTCTTTAGAGAAGATTGGGACATGTTGATTATATTGTCAAAACATTATGAATTCGATTATGTTGATGATTATCTTGCACTCTATAGAGTGTTTGGTGGCAATAAAAGTCTAAATATATCAAAAGCAGAAAAATATGAGATTATTGTTTTAGATAGATACTGGGACCAGATAAAAGAACCTGACTTGTTAAAAGATAAAAATATTGTATATAGTGCTCATTTTAGATCACTTGCTTATCAAGCGCTCGTAAATGAAGATCATGAAAACTTTAAAAGACTGCTTGTCAAAGCTTTGAAATATAATCCACGGATAGCTATATTGATACCTGAAAAAGGGATAGAAAAAAAGGAGGATTTGCTTCTTGAGGTATATGAAAGTTATGAAAAAGCTAAATCCCCAACTTATAAAGTAGATAAAAAATTTTCTGCTTCTTTTTTTATAAAACTTGGCTGGGTATATTTTCATAATAAAAAGTTTAAGGATTTCAGACGGCTAATAAGAAAAGGATTGCTTATAAATATTAGAGAAATTTCTTCTATAGTTATATTTTATTATTTTTTATCGTTTTGGCCTTTAAATCTTTTTATTGATATAATTAAAAAACTTATAACAAAAACGAAAAGAGAAAAAATAGATGAAAAACTCTCCTAAAGTTTCTGTCATCATACTAAACTTTAATGGGAAACATCATTTAAAAGATTGTTTCGAATCTTTATATGCTCAAGATTTTCCCTTTAATGATATGGAGTTAATCCTTGCTGATAATGGCTCTAATGATGGATCAGTAGAGTTTGTAAAAAAGAAATTTCCAGAGGTTAATACAATAGAATTTAAAGAAAATCTTGGATTTGCTGAAGGTAATAATCGTGCAGCTAAAAAAGCAAAAGGGGATATTATTGCCTTTATGAATAATGATATGAGAGCACACCCTTTGTGGCTTAAAAATTTAGTAGAAAATCTTGATTTAAATAAAGGTATTGTTGCTACATCTTCGAAGATCCTCAATTGGGATGGAAATAAAATCGATTTTATTGGAGGGGTAATGACTCCTTTTGGACATGGCTATCAACCAAGATTTGGTGAAAAGTCTTCAAAAGTTAAAGATGACACAAAAGAAATTTTTTTCCCATGTGGTGGTGCAATGGCAATATATAAAAATTTTTTTCTCGAGATTGGAGGATTTGATCCTGATTTTTTTGCTTATTTTGAAGATGTTGATTTAGGATGGAGGATCTGGTTATTCGGGGAAAAGGTATTATTTGTACCAGACTCAGTAGTATATCATCGTCATCTTGCTACTGGTGGACTTTTAGCTCATGAAAAAAGAAGCTTTTTATATGAGAGAAATGCTCTTTTTACTATATTTAAAAATTATGAGGATTTCAGATTATCCTTATATCTTCCTGCTGCTCTTTTAATGGGATCTGCTAAAAATATTCTTACCTCAACTTTTTCGTTTCAAGAGTTTTATATTGGCCCTAAAAAAGATGAGGAAAAATCTCCCAAAAAAGAAAGCCCTTGGGCAAAAAAAAAGAGAAATATCAAAACAATCATAAAAGAAAAAGATTTCAAAGCCCCTTTTAGATGGTTGGTTTTACAAATATCGAGAATAGTTTTAAAAATGATAGGTTATCACCCTGTTCCAAGATATGCCTTTGTTTTCCCAGCAGCTGCCTATGATTTTATTTTTCATCTAAATACTTTTATGAAAAAGAGAAGATGGATTCAAAGTAATAGAAAAAAGTCAGATGAAGAGATTTTCTCTTTCTTTAAACTGGAAAACCAATTTCATCCTGACTTAAATCCTGATTATATTATAATAATAGAAAAACTTATAAAGGTAATTCAAGATATTACCAAAGAAAAGAAGAAAAAATAGGTGAAAGAGAGTTGAACTTTTGGATCAAAATATATCAATTAATCAGTCATTAACCAACAAAAC
>JAFDIG010000354.1 GCA_019308145.1 Deltaproteobacteria bacterium
CTGAGTCTCTTAAAGAAGAAAAAAAACCAGACTTAACTTACCTTAAGTCAATTTTTATTGCAAAAAAGGACCCTTTTATTGCTTCAATAAAGGAAAAAAGAGAAAGGGAGGCTATGATAGAATTTTACAAACTTTTAGAAAGTAATTTAGATAATCTATTTAGGGGGCTTGAAGACAAGATGGTGGTTACATTTCATAGGGCTATAAATGAAAGTATGAAATTTAAAAACTGTTATCTTGGTTTAGAACATATTTTTCTTGTCATGGGAGAGGAAAACCTTTTTGCACAGCTTTTACAAAAAAGGGGACATAGCCTTTCAGAATTAAAAGAAGAAATAAGAAGGTACACTGAATATAATCGGGTATATGATGTTAAACGGCTTCTTTCTCCTCGTTTTGAAAAAGTGTTGACCAATATAAAACAGAGCTTTCCTGAAGGAGTGGGAGAAAAGGAATTTCTTATTAAAGCTTTAGAAGAAAAAAACCTGGTCTCTCTTTTACTTGAAGAAAAAGGCATTAATGTAGAAAAATTCATTGAGGAGGTAAAGGCTTATGAAATTTGAAATCTTAAATGGCCCAGAAGATGGAAAAATAATTGAAATTGATAAAGAAAAAGTTACCTTTGGAAGATGGCCTGATAGGGATATTAAATTCCTTTATGCCAAAAAGGTCACAAGACCCCATGGTGAGATTTACAAAAAAAGCAATGCTGTTTTTATAGCTGATATAGGAAAGGAAGGAAAAGGTAGCCTGCATGGAACCATCATTAAAAGAGGAGAGGAAAAAATAAAAATTAAAGGTAATAAAGCAGAAATAAAACCAGGGGACATTATCATCGTGGGAAAAAACATCTGGCTTAGATATTTAGGCTGAAAGGAAGGGACTTATGTTTAAAGTAGGCTATAAAACAGACAAAGGTTTAGTGCGTGAAAACAATGAAGATAGTTTTTATGTAGACGACAAAAAGGGCATTTTCATTGTGGCTGATGGCATGGGAGGACATAAGGCAGGAGAGGTAGCCAGCCAGATGGCAGTAGAGACTATAAAGGAGTGTTTTGATAAAAATACAGCCTTTGTTTACAACGATTACTCAAAATTAATCGAAAAGGCTATTAAAGAAGCCAATACAGCCATTTATAAAAAAGCAAATCAAGATGAGGCCTTGCAGGGAATGGGGACTACTATAGTATTTGCCTTAATAAAAGAAGATAAATTATATCTTGCCCATGTTGGAGACAGTCGTGCTTATATGCTAAAAGAAAGAGGATTAAAACTTCTTACAGAAGACCATTCCCTAGTCAACGATTTGATAAAGCAAGGGAAATTATCTCCAGAAGAAGCACATTTTCATCCCATGCGTCATGTAATTACACGGGCCTTGGGTGTAAAAAATGAAGTAGAGGTAGATGTAAACACTATTCCTTATAAAGGAGGGCTTATTTTACTTTGCACCGATGGCTTAACAGATATGTTAGAAGATAAGGAAATAGAAGAAATAGTTAAAAATACCCCTGAGCCCCAGAAGGCTTGTGAGCTTTTAATAGGAAAGGTCAATGAAAGAGGGGGAAGGGATAATGTTACGGTGGTGGTAATTGGAGAAAGAGAACCATGACAAGAGATGAGCTAATCAAATATTGGACGTAACTATTCACCACAGAGGTCACAGAGGACGCAGAGATGAACGAATATCCGGATTACAAACAGGAAGTTTATAAAAAATGCGCGAACAAAACCTTAATTTAAGCCACAGATTTACACAGAAGTCACTGAAAAATGCGGCTATCTGCGGATCCTGAACTTGTTTCAGGATGTGGCAAATTTTAGACTATGGCTAAAAAAGAAGATAAAAGAGAAATCTTAAAAATAGCTGTAAACTATATTAGACTTCTAAAAGAGCATGACGTTAAAGTTAAGAAGGCTTATTTGTATGGTTCCTATGTTAGAGGCAACTTTTATTCTGACAGTGATATTGATGTGGCTGTAATCTTAGATATGGACAAAGGTGATATGTTTGAAGAGCATTTAAGGTTAATGAAGTTAAGAAGGAAAATAGACACTAAAATCGAGCCTCATGTCTTTTCTCTGAAGGATTTTGAGAAGAAAATTCCTTTCATAAAGGAGATATTAAGAGAAGGGATAGAGATAAAGGTATGAATGGTCTCTTTGCTTGATGAAAGGGTATGTTAAAAATGGAAAATAGCATTGAGAATGAAGAGGGGTAACCGCCTATTCTCCGAAGAAATTTTTGAAAAGCTTAATAAAGAAGGGGTAAAATATGTAATCGTTGGAGGAGTGGCATTGGTTTTACATGGGGTAGTAAGACTTACAGCCGACCTGGATTTGATGTTAGAAATGAGTGAGGAAAACTTA
>JAFDIG010000355.1 GCA_019308145.1 Deltaproteobacteria bacterium
AGGAGATGAAGTAGAGATAGTTGGGATAAGGGAGACGCAGAAGACAGTAGCAACTGGGGTAGAGATGTTTCGCAAGATTTTAGATGAAGGAAGAGCAGGAGACAACATAGGGGTGTTATTAAGAGGCATAAAGAGGACAGAGGTAGAGAGAGGTCAAGTATTAGCGGCACCAGGGACGATCACTCCACACAGGAAATTTAAAGCAGAGACATATATATTAACAAAAGAGGAAGGTGGAAGACATACACCATTTTTCAATGGATATAGGCCACAATTTTATTTTAGGACAACTGATGTAACAGGGGTAGTAACCTTACCAGAAGGTATAGAGATGGTAATGCCAGGGGATAATGTGCAGTTATCAGTAGAACTTATAACCCCTATTGCTATGGAACAGGAATTAAGATTTGCTATCAGGGAAGGTGGTAAAACAGTAGGAGCTGGTGTGGTTAGTGAAATTATAGAATAAAACCAAGAGGAAAGTGGTTAATTATGAGAAATATAGTTATATTAGCATGTGGAGAATGCAAAAGGCGTAACTATACTACAACAAAAAATAAAAAAACAGTTTCAGGAAAACTGGAATTAAAAAAATATTGTCCCTTTTGTCGGCGTCATACCCTTCATAAAGAGACCAAATAAATAATCAGTCAGGGCCAGTAGCTCTAACTGGTAGAGCACCGGACTCCAAATCCGGGTGTTGGGGGTTCGAATCCTCCCTGGCCTGCCATTTTTAATTTAAAAAAGGGGAAACTTTGAATCTAAATATGAAGAAGATTATATCAAAGACTATCATCTTTTTAAAAGAGGTAAAAGTTGAATTAAAAAGGGTCACTTGGCCTTCAAGAAAAGATGTTTTATCAGCCACTTCATTAGTACTCATTATTACTTTCATAGTTGCCTTTTTTCTTGGGGTTGTTGATTTGTGGTTATCTTATCTGGTTCGACATTTCTTAGGATGATCTGATTAGTTCACAAAAAAAGAATGAAGTGAGAGCTAAAAAACTAAAAAATATTTATTATGAAATCTTTAAAAATTTGCAAAAAATAACTAATAATAAAGTAAATATATCTTCTCTTCTCAAACTGATTTTGGTCAATTTGGGCATTTTAATTAACTTTAAAAGGAATCTCTATATTTTATAGAGATAACAGTTCATCATTTTTTAGAATGAACTATTTATGCAAAGAGGGAAATTGAATATGTCGCATCAATGGTATGTCGTTCATACATACTCAGGGTATGAAAAAAAAGTTAAAGATGCGTTATGGGAACGTATAAAAGCAATGGGAAAGGAGAAATATTTCTCTGAAATAATAGTGCCTACAGAAAAAGTAACTGAAATAGTAAAAGGGAAAAGGAGAAACACTGAGAAAAGGATCTTTCCTGGCTATATTTTAATAAAAATGGAATTAAATGACGAAACATGGCATGTTGTAAAAGGAACTCCTAATGTTACCTCTTTTGCTGGGGGAGGAAGACGCCCTCTTCCTATTTCAGATGAAGAAGTAGACAAGATAATGAAGCAGGTAAAAGAAGGTGTTAAGAGTTATAAAAGCAAAATTCTTTTTAATGTTGGGGATAATGTTAGGGTAACTGAAGGCCCCTTTTCTAACTTTATTGGTACTATAGAGGAAGTACGTCCTGAGAAAGGAAAGGTTAAAGTCTTGATAAGCATCTTTGGTAGATCTACTCCTGTAGAGTTGGACTTTAATCAGGTTGAAAGGAATTGAATTTGGAGGAATAAAAAATGGCAAAAAAGGTTATTGCAACCATAAAACTTCAGATTCCAGCAGGGCAAGCTAACCCATCACCTCCTGTTGGTCCAGCATTAGGACAACAGGGAGTAAATATCATGGAGTTTTGTAAAAGTTTTAATGCAAAAACACAAAGTCAAGAAGGCATGATCATTCCTGTTGTTATTACAGTTTATGCCGACAAATCTTTTAGTTTTATTACTAAAACACCTCCCGCTGCTGTATTGCTTAAAAAAGCAGCAAAAATTGCCAAAGGCTCAGGTGAACCGAATAGAGAAAAAGTCGGTCGTGTTACAAAGGAACAAATTAAAGAAATTGCCCAAATAAAGTTCCCTGATTTAAATGCTAACGATATGGATGCAGCTGTTAGAATAATTGAGGGAACAGCTCGTAGTATGGGCATTGAAATAGTTTAGGAGGAGATATGCCCCGCAAAGGTAAAAAATATAGAGAAGCTTTAGCAAAAATAGATAGAATAAAAAGATATGACGTAAAGGATGCACTTAGCCTTGTATTAGAAACATCTTATGCTAACTTTGATGAATCAGTCGATGTAGCTTTTAGATTAGGAGTTAATCCACGGCATGCAGATCAAATGGTTAGAGGAATCAGTCGATGTAGCTTTTAGATTAGGAGTTAATCCACGGCATGCAGATCAAATGGTTAGAGGCTCTGTTGTCCTGCCAAATGGAACCGGTAAAAAGGTAAGAGTTCTTGCTTTTGCTAAAGGGGAAAAAGAAAAAGAGGCGAAAGAAGCAGGAGCAGACTATGTTGGTGCTGAAGAACTTATTGAAAAAATTAAAAAGGGTTGGTTAGAATTTGATAAAGCTGTTGCAACACCTGATATGATGTCAATGGTAGGGAGGATAGGAAAGATATTAGGTCCGAGAGGCTTAATGCCTAATCCTAAATTAGGAACTGTTACCTTTGATTTAGCAAATGCTATAAAAGAAATTAAAAAGGGAAAAATCGATTTCAAAGTGGAAAAAGCTGGAATTGTTCATTTATCTATTGGCAAAGTATCATTTGGAACTGATAAACTGCTTGATAATTTTAATGCGGTTTTGGATGCAATTATTAAAGCTAAACCACCTTCAAGCAAAGGTACATATCTAAAAGGTATAGCGTTTTCAACAACTATGGGACCAGGAATTAAAATAGATACCCAAAGTATAAAGAAAGTTATCTAAAATAAAAAAATAATTTGTCAAAGACAGCGGGTGCAGCTTTGCTTAAAATTTATTGCCTGCCGAGACAAAGTAAGCTATCCCTCTGGCTTTGACTTTTTTATTCCATTAAAGAATAAAAAAAGTCTAAAAAGAAAGGAGGGAGGGAAAAATTTGGATAGAGCTAAAAAAGAGATGATTGTAGCTGAGATACATGATAAGGCTAAAAAGATGTCTACAGCTATCTTAGCTGATTTTCAAGGCCTTAATGTTTCTCAAATGACTGATCTAAGAAACCGTTTGAGGGAGCAAGGTGTCGAAATAAAGGTAGCAAAAAATACTTTATTAAGAATTGCTGCAAAAGATACAGAACTTGAA
>JAFDIG010000356.1 GCA_019308145.1 Deltaproteobacteria bacterium
ATAGCAACGGCAAAACAGGCGAGCAAATACTTTACCTCTGGAAATGTCTGGATACAGAGGGCGCCTGCGGGTGAAATAGTGATCAAGGCAGCGATTGTGTATCAAAATGTAGCAGTCGGTGTATTAGATTTTAGTCCTATTGATGGCACTATTTTGCCTTGCGGTTATCATCCCAGCGTATTTGATACCGCTATTTCTCTTAATACTATTAAACAGAAACTACCAAGTATTATTGCAAATTTATATGTACTAAATGGAGCAGAGTTTCGGGAAAGGGAATATTGTTGGGCAATTCCTGTTGCTTATAATAACAAGATAGTTGCTTATGTGAGGATTTCATATGATGGTATCCATGTTGTCCCTGACTATCCAGCTACACAAGAAATGAAATTTTATGGCAAATAACTTTTTAATACTTTCAAATTGACCTGTTGTATCTATAACGGTGTTGGGAAGTGAGAATGAAACCAGAACGCATATGGCTTGATTTCATATTGAAAGAATGGTTACTTTTTGCCTCTTGTACCGGGCTTATTTTTACCTCTCTTTACTTTAGACATTTACCATCATGGTCAATTTCTGAATTAGAGGTCCTTTTTATTCTGTTTACTCTTTTTGTTGTTGTTAAAGGTCTTGAAAATAGCGGTCTCATATTGAAGGTTTCACAAGGCATAGAGGAAGGCAAATTTATTCCTCTTAAACTGGTGGTTACCACATTTTTCCTTTCCATGGTAGTGACAAACGATATAGCCTTAATCGTAATGGTGCCTTTGACTTTAATGCTTCGCACAAAAAGAAAAGATGTTATTATTATCCTTGAGGCATTATCTGCTAATGCTGGTTCATCATTGATGCCTTTTGGAAATCCACAAAATCTTTTCATCTATTGGTATTATGGAATCAAGCCTGAAAAATTTATTATAACCATTGCTCCTTTTTCACTTCTGTTTTTGATTTTGTTTGTTCTTATCTCTCTCGCAATCAAAACCGATACGGGTCAAAAGATTTCGCGTATAATGGTAAAAATAAGTTTTACCTCATATATTTATGGAATTTTATTTGTCATCGTCATTTTGACAGCACTTCGAGTTTTACCAATTGCTGCTGGTTTTCTTGTTATTATATATGCTTTTATTTTTGACCGAAAAAGTTTACGTATTGACTATGCCCTTCTGTTCTGCTTTTTTTGTTTTTTTGGTTTAGCCACAAATATGAAGATATTACTATCATCCACTTTGGAGTCCTCGAGACATGTCTTTTTGTTTTCCGCTATCTCAAGCCAATTCATGAGCAATGTTCCTGCCACTTTGTTGTTTGCCAAGTTTACAACACAATGGAGAGCCCTGCTTTGGGGAGTAAATGTTGGTGGTTTTGGTAACCTTGTAGGTTCGCTTGCGAATTTAATCGCTTATAAGCTTTATATCACCCATAAAGAGACAAACAACAACGGATTGTTCACAATCAAATTTCTTATTTTTGGTTATGCAATGTTTCTTTTGGGTATAGGTTTATATTGGGTAATAGAAGCATCGCTATGAATGGTAATGGTATAAAGAGGTAAAAATTAGTCTTCAATGCTTCAGGAATTCACTATAATACTATATCACCCACACAAGGAAACAAGAGCGGGTCAACTATCTGGTGTGATAGAGTTGTCTATTAGGATGGACCACAACTTCTTGTGTGGTAAATGAGGAGTAACCCTTTTATTTTAGATAAGGTATTAACACCTTATTTCATCCCATTTTGGCAGGAGCTGTATAGTTTTAATAGGTAAGCTTATAAAAGTGTCAAGACTTGGTTATAAAAAAATAAAAATATGGTATCAATTAAAATTTCATGTTATTATTTTATATATGGTGATATATTCAGTTGAATTTATCAAAAGTGCTGCAAATGTGAAAGATTTTCCAAAGTTACCTTATCCTGAAATCGCTTTTGCTGGAAGATCAAATGTAGGCAAATCTTCTTTAATCAATGCACTTATTCATCATAAAAAAGTTGCAAGGGTTAGTTCCACCCCTGGAATGACTCAGCTTATAAATTTTTTTACTATTAATAAAAAACTTACCTTTGTTGATCTACCAGGTTATGGATATGCAAAAGTACCTAAAAAAGTAAAAGCAAAATGGGGGAATATGGTTGAGGGATATATAAAAAATAGGCCTCAACTTAAGGCTGTAATTGCTATATTGGATATCAGACATGTTCCTACTGATATGGATATTAATCTTTTTAAATGGTTAGAAGATTTAAATATTCAGATAATACCAGTTGCTACAAAAGCAGATAAAATCAATAGATCACAGCTAAATAAACAAGTAAAAATAATAAATGAAAAACTTTTGTTATCAGAAAAG
>JAFDIG010000357.1 GCA_019308145.1 Deltaproteobacteria bacterium
ATACCATCTTTTTTATTAAGAGATAGTATTAGCGTGGGGTTAATTTTTAATTTGGAGAATTATTAAAGGTGAAAGAAAAAAGTATATTAAAGATTTTTTTATTGTTTATTTTAGTTTTTATATTCTTATTGCAATCGGCAGAGGCAGAACGTGTTTATCTCGATTTTACTTCTCCTGTAATAAAGCGTATTCCAACCGCTATACTCCTTTCAACACCTAGTACTGAAGAAGGAAAATTGAGGATATCCGAGAAAATCTTTAATATACTTTCTAATGATTTGATATTTTCAGGGGTTTTTGATATTATAAAACCATCGGATTACCCTAGTCAGAGTGTTGATACCCCAGTTGATTATCAGGCTTTTAGAGCTATTGGTGCCGAGGTTTTAATAACTTGTTCATGGAAGGTATCAGGAAAAACTTTAATAACAGAATTCAGACATTTTGATACAATTGAACAACGACAAAGGAATGGCAAACGTTACAGAGGAAGTATAGATCAGTTAAGAAAGATGGTACATAAGTTTGCCAATATTGTATATGAAAGTTATACTGGTGAGAAGGGAATTTTTGAAACAAAGATAGTTTTTGTATCAGCAATATCTGGAACAAAAGAGATCTATATAATGGATTTTGATGGACATAATGTTAAACGACTTACATGGAATAGATCTATTAATCTATCTCCGTCTTGGTCACCTGATGGAGGAAAAGTATTGTTTACATCCTATGTAAACAGAAACCCTGATCTTTACTGTCTTGATTTAAGCACAGGGCTAAAAAGAAGGATTTCAGCCCGATTAGGGCTCAATGCTGGTGCAGTTTGGTCTCCAGATGGCAAAAAGATTGCTCTTATGATGCGAAAAGGAGGTGGTTCAAAGATATTTCTTATTAACAGTGACGGAAGTAATCCTATTCCTTTAACAAGTGGATATAGCAACGATGCATCTCCTACATGGTCTCCAGATGGTAAAAAGATCGCTTTTGTTTCCAATAGATCTGGATCTCCACAGATCTATATAATGAATTCAGATGGCACTAATTTAAGACGACTTACCTATGAAGGGAAATATAATGCCTCCCCTGCTTGGTCTCCAAAAGGGGACAAGATTGCTTTTGCAAGAATGGAAAATGGTCGATTTAATATCTTTACCATTAGTCCAACTGGTGAGAATGAGAGAAGATTGACCGAGAATTCTGGTAACAATGAAGACCCTTCGTGGGCTCCAAATGGCCGTTTTATTGCTTTTTCTTCAAATAGAGATGGAGTATCTGAGATATATGTTATGAATGCTAACGGAAGTAATCAAAGAAAGATAACTTTTTTCAAAGGAGGTGAAACAAGTCCATCGTGGTCGCCTTTTTTATCTGATAATTGATTTAATTTTGTCACAAAAATTCCAAAGGAGGTTTAATTATGTGGAAAAAGTTCATTATTTTGACAGTAATAGTTTCTTTTGCTTTTATGGCATTTGCATGTGCTAAAAAGGAGGTAAAAAGAGTTTCCCCAGCTCCTGCTCCCCCTGTTTCAAAGGTAGAACCTACTCCTGCCCCAAAACCAGTTGATGAGTTTGAGGCATCTTTAACAAAAGTTGGGCCGTACTGGGAAAGTTCTATGTTAAAGGATATTCATTTTGATTTTGATAAATATAATATTCGTCCAGGAGATGCTTTGATCCTTCAAGAAAATGCTAAAGTATTAAAAGCACATCCTAATGTAAATATTCAAATAGAAGGTCATTGTGATGAGAGGGGAACTATCGAATATAACCTTGCTTTAGGGGAGAGAAGAGCAAATAGTGCTAAGAATTATTTGGTAAGCCTTGGTATTTCACCAAGTAGAATAACAACTATCAGTTATGGTGAAGAAAGACCTGTTGATCCAAGGCATTGTGAAGAAGCATGGGCAAAAAATAGAAGATGTCATTTTATTATCACTTCCAAATAGCTTAAAGTATTTAAGGGGGACTTTGGTCTCCCTTTTTCTTCCTAGGGGTAGGAAATGAAAAAGAGAAAAATATATTATTTGACATTTCTTATTTTAGTTCTTGTTTTACTTTTCTCTTGCGCTACTCAACAAGATTTAAGCCAACAACAACTTGAGCTTAAAAGCCTTCAGGCGAGGATGAATAGGTTAGAAAGGGAAGTTAATAAATTAAAACAAGAAAGCAAGTCCAAAGTAAGTGAAGCTACTATTTTAGCAGAAATCGATAATCTTAAAACCGAAATTAAGATGCTTTCTAATAGTGTTGATGAATATAAAGATCTAATAACTCGTCAAAATAGGGAATGGGAAGACTTTAGATCTAATATTGAACAGAGGATTAGTAATTTAGAGGCTAAAAAAGTTCCTCAGTAATGAGGGGTTTGCTGCTTTTAAAAAGGGGAATTACAAATTAGCAAAGGGAAAATTTAGAGAGATCATTAAAAAGTATCCAACATCATCTTTAGCAGATAATGCTCAGTTTTGGTTAGCAGAGTGTTATTATAGAGAAAAGGATTATGAGAATGCAATATTAGAGTATGAAAAGGTAATAAAAAACTATCCTGAGGGGGATAAAGTGCCAGATGCTCTTTTCAAACAAGGAATGGCTTTTCTTGCCTTAGGGGATAAGATCGATGCAAAACTTCTTTTTAATAAAGTGATCAAGAAATACCCTTCATCACTACAAGCAGAAATAGCTAAAAAGAAATTGTTATCCATAAAATAGCTTAGAGCATTTATACTAAAGCTCAAACAGAAATAGGGATAAAATTAGAGATGTTAATAAAATGGTAGAATTGGTTTCTTAGCTTTTATCCTCAGAATAAGAATTAGGATGAGCTGTCAATTTTATGTAAGCTTTAAATCATATGGTTTGGACATGCTCAGTTATTTGGGGAGCTATGTAAATTTTTCGATTCAAAAGCAATCTTCAAAAAATGCAAAACAAAAGTAAAAAATAAAAAAGCCGGCTTTTTGCCGGCTTTTTTATTACTATATGTTTTCTGTACCACTTTTTTCTTCAATTTCTATTTTTTCTAAAGCTTTTTTTTCTTCAGTTTTTATATCTTCTGATAGCTGTGGCATTATGTTTTGAATCCTTGGTTGACCTGTTCCTGCAGGAATAAGTCTTCCCATGATTACATTTTCTTTAAGTCCTTTTAAGTAATCAATTTTTCCTTCAACAGCTGCTTGTGTTAAAACCTTTGTTGTTTCCTGAAATGAGGCAGCAGAGATAAAGCTATCTGTAATTAAGGAAGCTTTTGTTATCCCCAGAAAAAGAGGCTCTGCCTGTGCTGGCTTGCCACCCATCTTCTTTACCCTTTCATTTTCATCCCTAAATTCATGCTTTTCAACCTGCTCATCAATCAGGAATTTTGTATCACCAACATCTGTGATTCTAACCCTTTTAAGCATTTGTCTAACAATGATCTCAATATGTTTATCATTGATTTTCACCCCTTGTAACTGGTAAACCCGTTGGATTTCATCTACTAAATATCTTGCCAGTGCTTTATCACCCAAAACCTTAAGGATATCATGTGGATTTGAGGGGCCATCCATAAGAGGTTCACCAGCTTTAACAAAATCTCCTTCATGAACACTGATATGTTTACCTCTCGGAATTGCGTATTCTTTTGGTTCCCCAACTTCTGGAGTAATAATAACCTTTCTTTTGCCTTTGGTAGCTTTGCCATAAGAGACCACTCCATCGATTTCACTTATAAGGGCAAATTCTTTTGGTTTTCTCGCTTCAAAGAGCTCCGCAACTCGAGGCAAGCCACCAGTAATATCCTTTGTTTTTGTGGTTTCCCTTGGTATCTTTACAATAACATCTCCAGCTTTTACTACATCCCCTTCAGAAACAACTATGTTAGCTCCAACAGGAAGAAGGTGCCTTGCCCATGCATTGGTTCCAGGGATCTTCTTGGTTCTACCTTTCTCATCCTTTATTGATATTCTGGGGCGCAGTTCAAGATCACTTGATTCTATGATCACCTTTCGTGAAAAACCTGTTATCTCATCAACCTGTTCTTGCATGGTAACACCTTCTATAATATCTCCAAATTTTACCTTACCTCCTACCTCTGTAAGAATTGGCATTGTCCAT
>JAFDIG010000358.1 GCA_019308145.1 Deltaproteobacteria bacterium
ATCGTTGAAGATATAGCAAAGAAATATAAGCCTTTAAAGATCATTCTTTTTGGTTCTTATGCTTATGGGGAACCTAAAGAAGATAGCGATATAGACCTTTTGATCTTGAAAAAACTAATAAAAGAAAGGTTGATAGATTTGTAATAGTTAAAAGGATAATCTATAATCCCAATCGGAAAATACCTGTTTCACCTTTAATATATACTCCAAAGGAGTTAGAAGAGCGTCTTAAAATAGGTGATGATTTTATAAAAGAGATAATCAGTAGAGGAATTGTCCTTTATGAAAAATCAGAAGGTTAAAGAATAAAAGGCTAACTTTCATTAATTGCCCGTGCAATAACAGGCGAGGAAATCTTGTCCCTACGGACTATAAATTTGTTACTGACAAATAACATCTTTATTGATATTATTAAATAAAAAAATTAATAACAAAAATACGCCAAAAATAAATATTTATACCTATTCATTGATAAAAAACTTATCAAATATTAAAAAATAGAATTTTATAAAAGTTGTATTTTTGAGTTTGGTCAAAAAAATGTCAACTCGATTGTATGAAATATTTGAAGATAAAAAACTTATTAATAAAATTAAAAAACGGCTTCCATATCTATTTCACCTTGCGGAATTAGAAAGTTCGAAGGCTGGCAAAGTTGGTATGGAGGTTGGTTCTCTTCGTGAGAGAATAATAGTTTCATTACTTATTTATAAATTTGGTGAGGAAAGCGTAGAAACAGAAATTCCAATTACTGAGCCAGAAATTGATTTATGGCTATTTGATCAACCTATCTCTGTCAAAACAATTACAGGGAAAAGATTCAGCGGTGTAAAACTTATATGGACAGTTGATGCTAAAAAGGCAAATGTATTTCTTAAAAATTATTATCCATGTTGTGATATTTTACTTATTCAGATCAACTGGGATGAGATAGGAGGGTTTTATTATATCCCTTTGGAATCACAAAAAAGGGTTTTCACTAAATTAGGAAGAGGAAAATATATTAAGCTCCCTAAACCAGGAACAAATCCACGGGGGGTAGAGATAAGTAAAGAAGCATTATCAAGTTTGATTAAAGATGATAGAACTAAATCCATTGATATATACTGGCAAAAAACAAAAATAGATTACAATCCATATAAAAGGTGGTTAGATTACTGGAAGGAAGAATAATATGAAAACCAACCGAAGACAAAGGGGTACTAAGACGTCATCTTTTGGTTCACCTGGCAGAATAAGCCATGATTCTACTATTTTTTATACAAGTAAATTGTATGAAGGATTGCCAAAAGAGAAAAAAGTCAAATATATAGAAAGTCATATACCACATCAATTTCTGGATAGAATATTTTGTAAATCTAGTGAAAAAATGGGAGAATTACCTGATAATAGTATCCATTTGATGGTTACTTCGCCACCTTATAATGTAGGCAAAGAGTATGATGAGGAATTTACTCTCGAAGAATATCTACAGTTTTTGAAAAGGGTATGGAAGGAAATTTATAGAGTACTTGTTCCTGGTGGTAGAGTCTGTATTAATATAGCAAATTTAGGTAGAAAGCCTTATATTCCCCTACATGCTTTTATAATAAGAGATATGTTAGAACTTGGCTTTTTGATGAGAGGAGAAATTATTTGGAACAAAGCCTCAAGCTCAAGCCCATCCACAGCATGGGGTAGCTGGCTTTCCGCATCTAACCCCATCTTAAGAGATATACATGAATATATATTAGTTTTCTCTAAAGGAACTTTTAGTAGAAAAAATAGTAATAAGAGAAAAAACACTATTTCTAAAGAAGAGTTCCTTGAATTTACTAAAAGCATTTGGACATTTCCCGCAGAATCTGCAAGAAAAATTGGTCATCCAGCTCCTTTCCCCTTGGAGCTTCCATATAGATTGATCCAGCTTTATACCTTTAAAGATGAGATCGTGCTCGATCCATTTATAGGAAGTGGACAAGTTGCAATTGCAGCTATAAAAACTAAGCGACATTATATAGGATATGAGATTGAAGAAGAGTATGTAAAATTGGCTGAAAAGCGAATAAAAGAGTTTTCAGTAAAATTCAACTCCCCTAAATTATTTGATTTTAAAAGTAAAGAGAAATAAATCAAATATCTAAACCAGCAAATTCTCTTCCACAAGCTCAACAATATCTTTAATGATAAGATTTGATTTTGATTGAATCCCTTTTAAGGCATCCTCAAGCATTACCAAACATTTAGGGCATGCAACTATTAAATAATCAATATCAAGGGATAAAGCCTCTTTTATCCTATGGTAATTTAACCTTTTATCCTTCTCTTCTTCTTGCTTCCATATCCCTCCTCCTCCTCCACCACAGCA
>JAFDIG010000359.1 GCA_019308145.1 Deltaproteobacteria bacterium
TCCCTGATGAATAAGGGATTGCGCATAGCGTAAACCATGCCAAAATAAAGATAAAAAATAAAATTATAACTAAAACTATTTTTTTAGTTATAAACCTCTAAAATAGCCAACCACCTAAAAATTCTATCCTTTTTATCAATCTTATTGAGCAAAAATGCTAATATTTATTAAATTTTTCTAAAAAAACTTGATAATAAAAAAAGTAAATGGTATTAGATCATAGGAGGTTTTTATGAAAGCAATCCGTTCTTTTACTGTAATTCCCTCATTACCAGCTAAATTAGAATTCTTGCGAATACTTGCCTATAACTTATGGTGGTCCTGGAATTGGGAAGCAATAGATTTGTTTAAAAGATTAGATTATGAGCTTTGGGAAACAAGTGGTCATAATCCTGTAAAGATGCTTGGTTCAATAAACCAACATCGGCTTTTAGAAGCATCTAAAGATGAAGCATTTTTAGCTCATATGAATCGGGTAAAAGAAAGATTTGAACGCTATCTAAAGTGTCCAATAGGTACTATTCAAACTCACCTTGAACCAATACATACATTAATTGCTTACTTTTCTTTTGAATATGGATTGCATGAAAGTATTCCTATATATTCTGGGGGGCTTGGGGTTTTAGCAGGCGATCTTATAAAATCTGCAAGTGAATTGGGCTTCCCACTTGTTGGAGTAGGAATTCTTTATCGATATGGTAATTTTAAACAATATCTAAATCCAGAAGGGTGGCAACAGGAAATCTTTCCTGAAAATGATTTTTATAACCTTCCAGTAATGTTAATACGAAAAAATGAAAACGAACCCCTTTTAATAGATATAGAATTAGCTGATAGAAAAATCTTTTTCTATGTTTGGCGTATGTATGTTGGAAGAATAATGCTCATTTTCCTTGATGCAAATGTACCTCAAAACTCAACTGCTGATAGGGAAATAACGGCTAAGCTCTATGGTGGTGATTCTGAGATGAGGATAAAACAGGAGATATTACTTGGAATAGGTGGAATAAAAGCTCTTACGGCACTTGGAATAACGCCTACGATTTATCACATGAATGAAGGACATTCTGCTTTTTTAGGTTTAGAACGAATAAAGATGATGATGGAAAGATATAATTTTAACTTTGATGAAGCAAAAGAGGCGGTAATGGCAAGTAATGTTTTTACAACTCACACACCTGTCAAGGCTGGAATTGATCTCTTCTCTCCGGAACTGATGGAAAAATATTTTTCAAACTATTATAAAAAATTATCAATATCATGGGATGAATTTATAGGTTTAGGAAGGGTTAATCCTAAAAATAAAGATGAACCATTTTGTATGCCAGTATTAGCAATGAAACTTGCAAAACATATCAATGGTGTTTCTAAATTGCATGCTAAAATTTCTCGCAAAATGTGGCAAGGACTTTGGCCAGAAATCCCAGAAAATGAAATACCAATAATCTCAATAACAAATGGGGTACATATACGTTTCTGGTTATCCTCAGAAATGGCAAGTCTGTACGACCGCTATCTTGGCCCTCAATGGGTAGATAAGCCTATGGATCAAAATGTTTGGAAAAGAGCAACGTCAATACCAGACTCTGAACTATGGAGAGCCCATGAAAGGATGCGTGAGCAACTTGTTGCTTATGCACGTAGGTTATTAGTAAAACAGCTTAAAAAAAGAGGAGCTTCATTATCTGAAATAGAAATGGCAAAAGAAGTGCTCGATCCAACTGCTTTAACTATTGGCTTTGGTAGAAGATTTGCTGAATATAAACGTGGTTACCTTATCATGAAAAATCCTGATAGATTAAAAAAAATCATAAATAATCCTGAAAAACCTGTCCAGATAATCTTTGCAGGTAAGGCTCATCAAAAAGATAACCAAGGAAAAGAGATAATAAGACAGATAGTTCAAATTGCAAGGCATGAAGAACTTAGGAAAAAAATTGTCTTTTTAGAGGATTATGATATAGCTTTAGCCCAATATATGGTACAAGGAGTTGATATTTGGCTAAATACTCCAAGACGCCCTTTAGAAGCAAGTGGTACAAGCGGTATGAAGGTTGTTGCTAATGGAGGTATTAATATGTCAGTCTTAGATGGCTGGTGGTGTGAAGGATATAAAGGGGAAAATGGATGGGCTATCGGAGCAGGTGAAATATATGAAGATTATGAATATCAAGATGAAGTAGAAAGCCGAGCTATCTATGATCTGCTTGAAAAAGAGATTATCCCACTTTTTTATAAACGAGGTACAGACGGTCTGCCAAGGGAATGGATCGCTATAATGAAAAATTCCATTACAACATTATGTCCCTATTTCAACACAAATAGAATGATAGAAGAATATGG
>JAFDIG010000039.1 GCA_019308145.1 Deltaproteobacteria bacterium
AATTCCGCGCATGAAATTTTTATATTTTCCAAAAGATCAATTAAATCTTTCTCTTTTTCTATATCGATTGGTGATTCATCTCCTTTTAGTCCGATCTCAGCTGCTTTTATAAAAGCGACCACAGTTGAGGCATCAATAATTGAAACTTCTATCTTGCCTAACTCCTTGATATCAACAATATCTTTACGGTTTCCGGTGGGAAGGAGTTTCCCTGTTATAAGTCCAGCTGTTCCTGAATAATCAAGTGATATTTTAGAACCAGTACCAGGAACACCATCGATTCTAAAATCCCCTTCATATACTGCTTTACCATCTTTAACCCTTACTTCTGAGGTTAAATATCTATCAACATTTGGACAATAGATTCTTACCTTTGTAATAGGTTCTTTTGCTCTTACTAATCCTTCATCAATAGCAAATGGAGCAACAGCAGATGATAGATTACCACAGATTAAACTAAAATCTATCTCAGGTTCTGTAATGCTAACCTGACCAAAGATATAATCTACATCAGCATCCTTTCTGCTTGGTGGGGCAATGATTACTACTTTACTTGTTAATATATCAGCTCCTCCGAGACCATCAATCTGCCTTTTATCTGGGCTTCCCATAACTCTTAAAAGGACTTCTTTTCTTTTCTCAAGATCATAAGGAAGCTCATTCTCATGGAAAAAAACGCCTTTGCTTGTTCCTCCTCTCATAATCACACAACGAAGTTTCTCCATTTCAAACACCTCTTTTAAAAGATATTTATTTTTTTGAAATTTTGTTTTTATAAAGTTTAAAATAGTTATAATTTTACATATTTAGATAAAAATTTTAAAAAATCTATTTTTGAAACATAAGACTTGGTAACCAGAGACAGATTTTTGGAAAAGCAATAAGTAAAACAAGGACAAAGATATCACAAATGATAAACGGAGTAATACCCTTAAAAGCATCGATTAAAGATACTCGTCCTTCAGCTGCGCTAACAGCAACATAAACATTCATTCCAACTGGTGGTGTAACAAGGCCTATTTCTGTCACTTTGATTAGGATGATTGCAAACCATATAGGATTAAAACCTAAATGAAGTATTATTGGGAACACAACAGGCAAGGTTATACATAATATAGCAACAGCATCAAGGAACATACCTAAAACAAAATACATCAAAAGGAAACCTAATAGGATTATAAGTCTTGGTACAGCAAGTCCAGCAAAAAATTTTGCTAAATTAACCGGAATTTGGGTTACGCTTAAAAAACGACCAAAAACTATTGCTCCAATAATAATTAAAAATATCATTCCATTAGTGCGCATACAATCTATAAGTGCATCTATTATTCTTGCCCCACGAAATCCCTTGTTTAAAATAACGAGAACAAGAGCACCAAAAGCACCTATACCACCAGCTTCTGTTGCTGTGAACCATCCAGCAAATATTCCACCTAACACTAAAGCAGCAAGCAGGATTATTGGCCAAGTCTGTAAGAGGGAGATTGTTTTTGTTTTTAAATCATAACTTTCAGATACTTTTGGAGCTAATGAAGGATTTTTCCAAACCCTAAAGTAGATAAGACCTGCATATGTTAATGCTGTAATGATTCCAGGTACAATTCCAGCCATAAATAGTTTCCCTATAGATTCTTCAGTAAAGATTGCGTAGATGATAAGCAAGCCACTTGGAGGGATCATTGTGGAAAAAGTTCCAGAGGCTGCTATGCTACCAATTGCTAATTCCTTACTATAATCTCTTTTTAACATCTCTGGAAGGGCAACTTTGGTAAACACAGCAGCAGCAGCTAATGATGAACCACAGGCTAAGCCAAAGAAAGCTGATCCAAATGTACTTGCAATGGCAAGTCCTCCGCGCACCTTACCCACCCATTTGCTCATGGTATCATAGGCAATTACTCCGAGATCACCATTTGCTGCAAATGCTCCCATTAACAAAAAGAGTGGTAAAGGAGTCAAATCATAAGAGGAAGCTATAGCAAATGGAGTTGAACCAAGAATATTAAGCCCTCCTCCTAAATTCATAAGTGTAACAATTCCTAAACCGCCTACCAATACTAAAGCAAGCCCAATATGTAATCCAGCAGCTATTAGCAAGAATAGTAGAATGATTCCAAAAATTCCTAATATAGTTGCATCCATAAACGCTTACCTTTCAAATATTTAACATAAAATAAAAATTAAAATTTTTATATTCATTCAGCAAAAGAACCTTCTTTTTTATCATCTTTTATTTTTAATATAAGGTTTATCAATAATTGGAAACAAAAGGATAGATATCCTATAAAAGCAGCGATTTTTGCTGGATAAACAGGGACATGAATCTTAGCTCCAGGAAGAACTTCTTTTATCTTAAGAGAACTTAAAGCATCAAGCCCCACTTGCCATGTAATCACAACAACAGTTAAAAAAGCTAAAATATAGACAAAAATATTTATAGTAGATGCGAGCTTAGTAGGTAGCCGACTTAAAACAAGGATAACTCTGATATGATGATTACCTTCTTCACAAGGAGAAAATCCTAAAAATACAGAAAGTGCCAGAAACATTCCTACTATTTCAATTGTACCTTCTATTGAACTACCTAAAAAAAGGCGGCTTAATACTTCAGCAACAATCAAAAACATCATGGCACCAATAAAGATGCCACCAGCAGTCCCTATTAATCTGTTATAAAATTTCATAATAGAAGAAACTCCAATTAAAGAAATAAATAATAATAGCATGAGGAGGGAAATTCTCCTCATGCTCAATGTTTAATATAATAAAATCAGTGGTCATCTTCTAATCATAATATTTTTTTATAAGTTTAGAAGATCTCTCCATCAACTCCTTTCCCTTAACTCCCTCTTTTTGAGCTCTTTTAAGCCATTTTGATTTGCTTGCTTCTTCACATATACTTGCCCATTTTTTTACTTCATCCTTTGATATTTCTATAATTTCACATCCTTTTGCTTTCATCTTCTCTTTATATTCTTTTTCCAATGCGATGATTTTGTCAGCTTCTATTTTGCTATACTCTTTTCCAACATCTGAGATAATCTTTTTAATATCAGGGGATAATTTTTTCCAAGTATCAAGATTGATTGTTATAATACCAATGGAGCCAATGAACTGAGGAATAACTAATAGATGATGGTGTTTACCGATCTCATATAATTTATATTTGTAATAAGATGTTACAGGGGTATAATTTGCATCTATAGCTCCCTTTTGCATAGCAGAATAGACTTCTGTTCCTCTTAAAAAAACAATTTTAGCACCAAGTGCGCTCATATGTTGAGCATCATAACCACCTGCACAACGTACCTTACGACCTTTTAAATCAGCAAGTGATTTAAGTGGTACAGGTCCACCAACACTATGCTTACCAAAAACACGTATAGCAACAAGTTTTTGATTCCATTTTGCTAATTCTGCTTTTAATTCAGGTGATTTTTTGTAAAGTTCCCAAAAAAAAGCGGCTTTTTCCTTAGGATGAACTGGACCAAGAAGAAATGGCTCTGCAACGGTTAAGAGTTTGAGTTCCTTTGGATAATAGGGTACAAAAATATATCCAACATCAGCTGTACCTTTCTGAATTCCCCTAAGCAATTCTCTTGCCTTTAAAAGGGAGCCAGCAAAGTATTGTTGAAATTTCACCTTGCCATTTGTCCGTTTTGTTACCTCATTCATTAACCAGATAGCTGTTTGAGCGCCCATTCCTCTGGGTGGGTTGTAGCTTGCATACCTTAAGGTAATTGTTTTAGCTTCTAATGATGGAGCTACTAAAAAGAATATGCTAAATATCAGTAAAAAAATAAGACAAATAAAACCATTTAAAACTATTTTCTTTTTTCTCATCTTAAACCTCCTTTTTTAATCTGTTTAAAAAAATATTTTAAATTATTCCTTTGCCTTTGTGCAAAAGACCACTAAAAATTTTGCTTTTTTATTCCCTATGCTTCTGGCGTAATGAGGTCTGTTAGAATCAAAATAAAAGCAATCCCCTTCTTCAGCTATGTAACGTTTCCCATCGTAGATTACTTCCTGTTTCCCCTCGAGCATAAAAACCAATTCCTCTCCTTCGTGATTCAATGGTTCAGAAGGAAATTCAAACCCCGCTGTTAAAATATAACCATCCATTAATCTGTTCTTTTTTTTATAAGTTATTGATTGATATTGATATTCCTTGCTTCCCTCAGACTTATTAACTGTTTTGCGTTCATGAGCTTTTATTATGACAAACTTTTCCTCCTCTTCTTCACTTTTTTGGCCAGTAATGAGATACATAATATCCACCCCAAAAGCATAAGCAATCTTGGTAAGAGTGCTGATAGGTGGTTCCCTTTTCATATTTTCGATCTGAGATAGATAGCTCTTAGCAAACCCAGTTTTTTGAGCCAATTTAGATAAACTTAACCCTTTTTTATTTCGTAACTCCTTTATTCTATTAGCAATTTCAGTATTAATAATTTTAGCTTTTTGTTCTGGATCCTTCATATTATATATTATAATACACTTTTAGCGAACAAAGTCAAGCAAAAAATAGGTTTTGCCTGATTTCTTTAAAAGATTTATGTTATTTGAAAAAAAGAATAATATTAGGTTAAAGAGAAAAAAGATTGAGATATTCTTATCATTTTTTTCAAGTTACTGATATAAGAGCTTTTCATCTTTTATATTATTTTAAAAGAGAGGAGATCAAAAAAAGGGAAAAAATATTTTTTTATGAGAGTTTTACAGATACTAATTTTGATATTCCTGATTTCTCCATGGTGATCCCGTGAAGGATATCAGCTACTTCCATTGTCCTTTTATTATGGGTAATGAGTATAATTTGTGTCATATTGGAGAGTTCTTTTAAGAGTTGAGTAAAGCGGGTTATGTTTAGATCATCTAAAGGTGCATCGATTTCATCCATAATACATAAAGATCCTTTTTTTATAATAAAAAGTGACACAATAAGAGAAATAGCAATTAGTGCCTTTTCCCCACCTGATAAAAGATTTATATTTTGAAGTTTTTTCCCAGGAGGTTGAGCAATGATTTCAATACCGCTGTTTAATGGGTCATTCTCATCGCTAAGTATAATGTCTGCCTTGCCACCATCAAAGAGTCTTGAAAAAAGCTCTTTGAAGGATTCTCTTACCTTTTTATATGTTTCTACAAATCTTTGAGAAGTCGTTTGCTCTATCTTTTTGATGGCTTTTAAAAGGTGATCCATTGCATTTTCCAAATCATATTTCTCTTTATTAAGGAATTCAAGCCTTTTCGATAGCTCTTGGTATTCTTCAACCGCTAAAAGGTTAACCTCTCCCATTTTTTCAAGTTTTGTTTTTAAGGTAATAAGTTTTTGATGTAATTCTTCTTTTTCTTTTTCAGAAAAAGCTTTATCTTCTTCTAAAGGTTTAATCTTTACATGATATCTATCCTCCATTTGTTCAATAAGATGGGAGATTTCAAGCTTAATCTCAGAGATTGCCATCTTTTTCTCTATCATCTCTTTTTGGATATTATCAACATCTTTTTTTAGATTACTTGCCTCCTTTTCCAATGTTTGGATCTCAAGAGATAATTTTTCTTTATCTTCTTTTATTTTATGAAATTTTTCCTCTATTAAATGATTTTCCTGTATAAGTTTTCTAATCTCATTTGTTGTGGATTCAAACTCTTCTTTTGTTTTTTCTAAATCATCCTTTCCTTTTGCGATCATTTTTTCAATTTTTCTTTGTTTTTCTTCTGTTTGAATAAGAGAATCTTTTAATCGTTTGATATTTTCCTGATATCTATTCCTTTTTTCTTCTAAAGAGGCTACGTTTACCTGACAAGAAGTCAACTCATTTAATTTTTCCTCCAGGATCTTTTTGTTTAAAGAAAATTCCTTTTGATAAAATGCAAGCTCATCTTCTTTTTTTATTTTTAAAATATTCTTCTCTTTTTCTACTGCTTCTAACCTTTCCCTTTCTTTTTCTATTAACTTTTCTTCATTCCTTAAACGGTTTATCTCTTTACTTAAAATATTAATCTGCTCTTTATTTTTTTCATTGGATTTGATGAGTTGAGATATATCCATTTTATCTTTTGTAATCTCAAGATTTTTCCTTTGGAACTCTTCTAAAAGGATTGCTTCTTCTTTTTCAAGTTCATTTGTCTCTTTTAAAAGTTGTTCGTGAGAAAAATAAAGTTCATTTAGCTGGTTTTTAACTAATGATGATTTTTCTTCAAGCTCTTTTAATTCCCTTTTACGTTTCATTCTGGATAGAGCAAAAGAGTCCTCACTACCCCCGGCAACAACACCATTTGGGTCAATAAGATCACCATCCTTGGTTACTAAAAACCTAAATCCATTTTTATTCCATAAGGAGAGCCCTGTAGAAATGTCATCTACTATATATATTCCATCAATAAAAGGTTTAAGCGTTTTACTAAATTCTTTTTTGATTTTAACAAAATCAGATAAAGGTCCAATAATACCTGGTTCATTAGAGGCAGTGAGGGGAGAAGAGGTTGTTAAAAGATTTGATTCTTCAGCTGGTATAAAAGTTCCCCTTCCTCCTTTTGTTTGTTTAAGATACAAAATCTCCTTAACCCCTACATCCCTGTCTTTTACCAAAATATATTGAAGCTGTTTACCGAGAGCAGATTCAAGAGCAATTTCATAACCAGGTGTAACTTCAACCATATCAGCTACTAATCCAAATATGCCATCTTTGTTTTGAGATTTTTTGTGCTTGATAAGTACATTCTTTATACCCTGATCCATCCCTTCATAAGATTCTATCATTTCTTTTAGTGAATTAGATTGAGAGATTATTTGATGATATTTAAGTTCCTCTCTTTTTATCTTACTAACAAGATTTTCTATCTTTTCTTTTATTTTTATTCGTTTTTCTTTTGCTTTTTCTCTTCTTTCTTCAATAGAAATTAACTCTATTTTATTTTTTTGTTTTTTGTTCTTTTTCTCTTTTAAAAGATTTTCAATTTTTTCTATTTCTGCAAGAATTTTATTTTTTTCTGCTATTATATGAGAAATTCCTGCTTTATTTTTTGTTATCTCTTTTTCTATAGAGACCCTTTTATTATGGATTTCAGCAAGATTTGAAATGATGGATAATAATTCCTCTTTTCTTTTTTCCTGTTCTTTTTCAATTTGGCTCACCTTTTTCTTTAGATCATCAACCAAAGAATTTTTTTCTATAAGTTCTTTTTTATACCGATTATATTCACTTTCTACCTCTTGAGATTCTTCTTCATATTTTTTCAGCTCTTTTTTTAATTCTTTATGATGGCTTGAGAGCTCTTCAAGCTCACTTGCTTGATTTTTAAGAAAAATAGCCATTCTATTTTGTTCATTTAAAAGATTTTTCTTTTTAGATTCTGCTAAAGAAATTAAGTTTTTTATTTCATAATAATGAGATTGGATTAAAGATAACTCCTCTTCATTACGAGTAAGGGTATCTTTTAGCTTAAGGATTAATGCATCTTTTTGGGATAATGTAGAGGCAAAAGTAGCATATGCATTACTTTTTATATCAAGATCCTTTTCATTTGTTTTAAGCTTTTTAAAAAGGAAGAGGAGTTGATTTTGAGCTAAACTTAGCTCTAATTCTTTTATTTTTTCTCTTACTTTGATAAATCTTTTTGCTTTTGATGCCTGTCTTTTAAGGCTGTTTGCTCTGCGGGTTATCTCAAATATTAGATCTTCTAACCTCAATAGATTAGAACGAGTATTCTCCAACTTGATTAAAGTAACCCTTTTTTTCTCTTTGAATTTTGTAATACCTGCTGCTTCTTCAATTAGGGTTCTTCTTTCTCTTGGATGGGCAGAAATAAGCCAGTTGACTTTGTCCTGTTCAATGATGCCATATCCACCCTCTCCTAAACCTGTGCCCATAAAAAGTTCAGCAATATCTTTTAAACGGCAAGGAGAGTTGTTAATGAGGAATTCACTTTCACCAGATCTATAAAGTCGCCTTGTAACACTAAACTCTTCAACTTCTTTTAGGTTAGTAGGAAAAAGTTTCCCATCATTGAGAAAAAAAAGTGTTACTTCTGCCATGGAGAGGGGACGTTTCTCTTCAGAGCCGCTAAATATAACATCTTCCATAACTCTTGCCCTAAGATTGCGGGCATTTCTTGCACCAATACACCAAAGGACAGCATCTACTATATTACTTTTTCCGCATCCATTAGGGCCTACAATTGCTGTTATCCCTTTATGGAATTGCAATAATGTTTTTTCTGCAAACGATTTAAACCCTGAAAGTTCGATTTTGTCTATTATCATACTGTTTAGGAATTATTTTTTATAAGATTTTGAGCTTGTTTTAATCTTTTTATTACCCTTTTTTGCCCTATTGCCTCAATTAATTCAAAGATACCAGGGCTTACTGTTCCTCCAGTTAATGCAACCCTGACTGGTTGAGCTATTTTACCCAATTTTATTTTTTCTTTATCCATATACTCTATAAAGATCTGTTGAATATTTTCTTTAGTAAAAGAGGTAAGTTGAGAGAATTTTTTGATTAAGAACTCTAAGAAAGGCAATATATTGGAAGTCAAGAATTTTTTTGCTAAAGATGGATCAATTTCAACCTCTTCTTTAAAATAGTAAGCACCTATTTCTACCATCTCTTTTAATGTATTAGCTCGGCCTTTTAGGGTGGCAACTTGTTTAATAAAAAGGTTCTCATCGTCTATTTTATAACCTTTTGCTTCAACAAAAGGCTTAAGTAGTTTTGAGAGTTCAATATCATCTGTCATTTTTATATGTTCACTATTTACCCAGAGAAGTTTTTCTGGGTTAAAAACACCTGCAGATTTTCCAACATGATCCAGAGAAAAATACTCAATAAGTTCATCAATTGTGAAGATTTCCTGATCACCATGAGACCAACCAAGCCTAACAAGATAGTTAACCATTGCAGAAGCTAAGTATCCTGCATCTTTGTATTCCATAATAGAAGTAGCCCCATGTCTTTTGCTGAGCCTTTTTTTATCGTTTCCAAGTATCATAGGGACATGGGCAAATTCAGGAAGAGGATAGCCAAGAGCTTTATAAAGTTGGATCTGTCTTGGTGTGTTATTTACATGATCATCCCCTCTAATTACATGGGTGATTCCCATTGTTGCATCATCAACTACTACTGCAAAATTATAGGTTGGAAGACCATTTCTCCTTTGTATTATTAAATCATCAAGTTCTTGATTATCAAACTCAATTCTACCTTTTATTAGATCATTTACGATTGTTTTACCTTCTTGTGGAGAAGCAAAACGTATTGCAAAAGGTTTATCTTTTGGAGGATTTTTAAGATTTCGGCATGTGCCATCATATTTTGGTTTTCTTCCCTCTTTTAGGGCTTTTATCCTTTTTGCTTCAAGCACTTCAGGTTCACAATAACAGCGATATGCTTTACCTTCATCAAGTAGTTTTTTTACATGTTCTTGATAAATATGTAATCTTTCACTCTGAAAATATGGACCTTCATCCCAATCAATACCAAGCCATTTTAAACCTTCCAAAATAACATCTACATCCTCTTTAGAAGACCTTTCTACGTCAGTATCCTCTATCCTTAAGATGAATTCACCTTTATGATGGCGTGAAAAAAGCCAGTTAAATAAAGCTGTTCTAACACCACCTATATGAAGTTTTCCTGTTGGACTTGGAGGAAACCGAGTTCTAACTTTTTTCATTTATATCTCCTTTTCATCTACTTCAATTGAAATTATATACAAATATCAAATTTTGTCAAGCTTTCTATTTGTTTGAATTTCATTTATAGCATGATCAAGAACTTACTTTGCTCCTTTTTAATGAACTTTACTTTTTAATAACGTTATATCATTTTTAAATTTCTTTTTCTATTTAAGATAATAGAGGAAATCTCTATTGACATCTTACATTGCATATAATATCACTTTAAATAATTTAATTTGATTGAGTATAATAAAAAGAATCTCCTTTGGGCTAAATTTTAAAGTTTTTAGCTTTAAAAAAATTTTTTTAAAAAGGGTATCCTTATGGGTAAAACAAAATATGAGATAATCACTGAGGCAAGGAATATTTTAGGTCTTCCAGAAAAGGCAACAATGCAGCAAATTATAAATAGTTATAGAGAGCTATTAAAGAAATGGCATCCTGATAAATGTAAAGAGGATAAAGATAAATGTAAGGAGATGAGTATAAAGGTTATAGAGGCATACAGGATAATCATCGACTATTGTAGTAATTATGAATATTCATTCACAAAAGAGGATGTAGCAAGATCATTATCACCAGAGGATTGGTGGTATCAAAGGTTTGGAGATGATCCTCTCTGGGGGAAAGGAGATGGCTAAAACTAAACCTTTTGATCTATATTTTAATGAATATGATAAATGGTTTGAAGATAATGATAAAATCTATCTTTCAGAGTTAAACGCCATCAAAAGGTTTATTCCTAATGATAAGTTAGGGATAGAGATAGGAGTTGGGACAGCTAAATTTGCTTCTCCTTTATCAATTAGGTTTGGTATTGAGCCATCTAAGAGGATGGCTAAAATATCAAAGGAAAAAGGGATTAAAGTAATAAAAGGAGTTGCAGAAAACCTACCATTAAAAAAAGAGAGCATGGATTTTATCTTAATGGTAACAACAATATGTTTTGTTGATGATATTAAGAAAAGTTTGAATGAATGTTACATGGCTTTGAAAAAAGAAGGTTTTATTGTTATTGGTTTTGTTGACAAAGAGAGCGACCTTGGTAAGCTTTATATTAAAAAAAGAGAAAAAAGTAAATTTTATAAAGAAGCAACGTTTTATTCAACGAAAGAAGTTTTGGATTATTTAAAAAAAGCAGGATTTATTCATTTCGATATTGTCCAAACTATTTATAAAAACCAGAATATCTCTGTTCAGCCGGTAAAGTCTGGGTATAATGAGGGCAGTTTTATAGTGATAAAAGGATATAAGAATTAATGGAAGATAAAAAAGAGCAAAATTATAATCTTTTAAAAAAGAAAGCTTTTGATTTAGGAGCACATCTTTTTGGTGTTGCTAATACAGAGCCATTAAAACAACGATTTTTAGAGATAGAAGGAACTTATATGGATGATCTTCCCTATGCTATATCATTAGGATTTCCACTTTCAAAGAGGATATTAAAAGGAATTGTTGATCATCCAACAAAGCTTTATTTCTTTCATTATCAAAGGATGAATATATTAATAGATACGGTTACAATAAAGTTAACCAATATTATTCAAGATATGGGATATGAAGCCTTACCAATACCTTCATCTCAAGTAATCGACTGGAAAGAACAAAAAGCACATATATCGCATAAACATGTAGCAAAAGAGGCAGGTTTGGGCTGGATCGGTAGAAATAACCTCCTTGTTACAAAAAGATATGGTTCATGTTTAAGATTGGGCACTATACTTACTGATATCCCTCTTAAAGCAGATTCTCCTTTAGATCAGGATTGTGGTTTATGTCGGAGATGTTTAAATGTTTGTCCTGTGAATGCTATTCATGAATCCCCAGCAGATTTTGATCATATTGCCTGTTATGAACAGTTGAAAATCTTTCAAAAGAAGCATAATATAAGACATATGATATGTGGGATATGTGTAAAAGTATGTTTAGGGGAGTTCGGGAAAAATGATAAACTATCCCAAAAAGTATGATGTAATTGTAGTAGGGGGTGGTCATGCTGGCTGTGAAGCAGCTCTTGCTTCTGCCAGGATGGGTCTTAAAACCCTGCTTGTTACTATAAATGCTGATAACATTGCGCAGATGTCGTGCAACCCTGCAATCGGTGGGCTTGCAAAAGGGCATCTTGTAAAAGAGATAGATGCCTTAGGTGGGGAGATAGCTTTAGCAGCAGATGATACTGGTATTCAGTTTAGGGTATTAAATACAAAAAAAGGCCCTGCAGTGCGTTCTTCAAGAGCTCAGATCGATATGTTTGAATATAAAACAAGGATGAGATCTGCTTTAGAAGCAGAACCTAACCTTGATATAAAACAGGACATGGTGGAAACCATTCTTGTAAAAAATAATAAGATAGAGGGAATAACTACTAAAAGTGAGCTTGCATTCTTTGGTAAAGCTGTAATTATTACAACAGGAACCTTTTTAAATGGATTGATCCATATAGGGCTTAACCACTTCCCTGCTGGTAGGATGGGGGATTTCCCTTCAA
>JAFDIG010000040.1 GCA_019308145.1 Deltaproteobacteria bacterium
TGAGAATCTTACAGTAGAAAATATAAAAAAATATTCTACCCTTCATCCAAGATGTGGTACATCTTTTCTCTTTGTTGTGATGATAATTGCTATAATAATATTTTCCATCCTGCCAGGCAATATTCCTCTCTGGAAAAATGCACTTTTAAGACTTGCATTAGTTCCTTTGATTGCTGGTATATCATATGAATTTATAAAGTTTTCTGATAAGAGAAGGCAGCGATGGCCATATAACTATTTTATAAAGCCAGGGCTTTGGTTGCAAAAGATAACCACTAATGAGCCAGATGAAAGCCAAATAGAAGTTGCTATTGTTGCTTTAAATGAAGCTCTGAATCTTGAAAGAGGTTAAACAAAAATGTTCCAAAAACTTGAAGAGGTTGAAAAGAGATATAATCAATTAAATAATATTTTAGCAGATCCAGATCTCATGAAGGATCCTGAAAAATACCAGAAGGTAGTCAAGGAGCATGCGGATCTCTCCAGGATATTTCATCTTTACCAGGAGTTAAAGAGGATAAACAAGGAAATAGAAGATAATAAAAACCTATTAGAAGATAAGGATGAAGAGATAAAGAATCTTGCAAAAGAAGAGTTAAAAAACTTGTCGATTAAAAAAGGGGAGATTTCCAAACAGCTAAAAGAAGCCCTTGTGCCCAAAGATCCTAATGATGAAAAGAATGTAATATTAGAGATAAGGGCTGGAACAGGAGGAGATGAAGCTGCTCTTTTTGTTGCGGATCTATTCCGCATGTATTCGAGATATGCAGAAGAGAAAAAATGGAAGGTAGATATAATGAATAGCCATCCAACGGGTATTGGGGGTTTTAAGGAAATTATACTTCTTATAGAAGGAAGAAGGGTGTATAGTCGCCTTAAATATGAAAGCGGAGTTCATCGTGTCCAAAGAGTTCCTACTACAGAATCTCAAGGCAGAATCCATACATCAGCTGTAACTGTTGCTGTTTTACCTGAAGCAGAGGAGGTAGAGGTTGAGATTGATCCAAAGGATATAAGGGTAGATATCTTTCGATCTTCAGGGCCAGGAGGACAAAGCGTTAATACAACCGATTCTGCTGTTAGGATCACACATATACCAACAGGGATTGTTGTATCATGTCAGGATGAGAAATCTCAACATAAAAACAAAGCAAAGGCTATGAAGGTTTTAAGAGCCAGGTTAAAAGATAAACTTTCAAAAGAACAAGAAGATCAAATATCTATGGAGAGAAAAAGCCAAGTTGGTAGCGGTGATAGGAGTGAAAGGATAAGAACATATAATTTTCCTCAAGGAAGGGTTACTGATCACCGCATCGGGCTTACCCTTTATAAACTTGAGGATATCTTACAAGGGAATCTTGATGATATCATAGATCCTCTAATTACCCACTTTAATGCTGAGGCATTAAAAAAAGCATCATAATTAGTCTGTGTTGAAAATGGATTAATTAAGTTTAAGCTGGCTTTGTCAGCCTGAAACAAAGGGAAAAATTCCTTTTTCTAAATGAATAGATTAACATTATTTTATGGTAAAAAAGATATGGACAATCTTAGATCTCATCAATTGGACAACCGATTATTTTAAAAAGAAAGGTATACCTTCACCAAGAAGAGATGCAGAGGTTTTGCTTGCTCACCAACTTACAACTGATAGAGTTGGCCTTTATTTAAAATATGATCAGCCACTTAACAAAGATGAGCTTGCATCCTTTAGAAATCTTGTTAAAAGAAGGGCAAAAAGAGAACCTATTCAATATATCATAGGGAAAAAGGAGTTTTTTTCTGTTGATTTTGAGGTTAATCCCTCTGTACTAATTCCTCGGCCTGAAACTGAGATTTTAGTTGAAGAGATCTTAAAAGAGTTGAAAAAAAGAGAAGAGAAGTTTATAAACATTTTAGAAATAGGAACAGGATCAGGAGCAGTCAGTATAATTTTAAAAAAGGAGATACCATTTTTAAATATTTTCGCAACAGATATATCTTTTGATGCCTTAAAAATTGCAAAGGAGAATGCTAATAGGATTGTAAAGCGAGAAAAGATACAATTCATTGGTGCTGATAAATTTTCTCCTTTTAAAGAAAAAAAAGGGGGAATTTTTGATTTTATAGTCTCTAATCCTCCTTATATACCTGAAGGTCAGATCCAAAATTTACAAGAAGAGATCCGCCTTTTTGAACCAATATCTGCACTTGATGGGGGTAAGGACGGTCTTGATTTCATAAAGGTTTTAATTGAAAAATCCCCTTTTTTTCTTCGTAACAATGGGATGCTTTTTATAGAGATAGGTGAAGGACAAGCAGAAAAAGTACTTGATTTTATAAAATCTACTGGTTCTTTTGAATCTGTTAAGGTAAAAGAGGATCTTTCAGGGATAAAGAGAGTAGTTGCAGCAAGAAGAAAAAGATGGAAAAGTTAGTTATTAATGGAGGGAAAAGGCTTTCAGGGAAAGTTAGGGTTAGTGGCTCTAAAAATGCTGCTCTCCCTTTGATGGCTTCATCTATTCTGGTTCCTGGGGAAATTCATCTTAAAAATGTCCCTCATCTTAATGATATCAAAACCATGTCAAAGCTTTTGTCCTCCTTAGGAATTAGGATCGCTGAAGATGAAAACGAGCTCATCCTTGATGCAAGTAATATAGAAGATTTTCAAGCTCCTTATGAAATAGTAAAAACAATGCGAGCTTCTATTTTAGTTCTTGGTCCTCTTTTAGCAAGAGAAGGAAAAGCAAAGGTTTCTCTTCCTGGTGGATGTGCGATAGGTGCTCGTCCTGTAAATTTGCATTTGAAGGGTTTAGAAAAATTAGGGGTTGATGTAAAACTTTCTCATGGTTATATAGATGCAAAAGTAAAAAGGTTAAAAGGAGCAAGAATCCATTTTGATATCTCCACTGTAACAGGAACAGAAAATATAATGATGGCAGCAACATATGCAAAAGGAACAACAATATTAGAGAATGCTGCTCTTGAGCCAGAGGTTGTGGAATTAGCAAAGGCTTTAAAAAAAATGGGAGCAAAAATCGAAGGGGAAGGGACAAAAGAGATGACCATAGAAGGTGTAGATGCTTTGAATCCTATATCCTACACTGTTATCCCTGACCGTATTGAAGCTGGTACCCTTATGGTTGCTGCTGGCGTTACAGGAGGGGAGGTAACACTTTTAGATGCTAACCCCTTGCACATGGAGGTAGTTATAGAAAAACTCAAAGAGGCAGGAATGGTAATAAAAGAAGAAAATAATCAAATAAATGTAAAGGCTGGGGATAAGATAAAAAGTGTTGATGTAAAAACAGCCCCTTATCCGGGCTTCCCTACTGATATGCAGGCTCAATTTATGGTGATGATGTGTATGGCAGATAATGTAAGTGTAATATCTGAAACCATATTTGAAAATCGGTTCATGCATGTTTTAGAACTTTTAAGGATGGGTGCTAAAATCCACATTGAGGGAAATTCTGCTATTGTTAAAGGGATAAAAGCTCTTTCTGGTGCAAAGGTAATGGCAACAGATCTAAGAGCAAGTGCCTCTTTAGTGCTTGCTGGTTTGGCTGCTGAGGGGACAACAGAGCTTTTAAGGATCTATCATCTTGATAGAGGTTATGAAAGGCTTGATCAAAAGCTCTCCATTTTAGGAGCTGATATAAGAAGAGAAAAGGGGGGACTGTGAGGATATTCAATTTTTATGATCAAAAGTTCAAGAAAGAAATCTCAGAGATTATTAATAGAAAGCATAAAATACCAGAAGAGGTTAAGGAAAAAGTAGAAGAGATTTTAGCAGAGGTCTACAAAAAGGGGAACAGAGCCATATCTCATTATACTAAAGTTTTTGATGGCATCTCGCTTGCTACAACAGATTTTGAGATCTCAAGGAAGAGATGGCCTCATATCATATCTTCAATCGATAACTCTATTATCCAGTCCTTTGAAAAAGCTGCTGAAAGGATTAGAAGGTTTCATGAACACCAAAAGGAAAAAGGCTTTATTGATACAGAACAAGGTATTATAACAGGGCAATTTTTAAAACCCTTGGAGAGGGTTGGTATATATGTCCCTGGAGGTAAAGCAATATATCCTTCTACTGTTTTAATGAACGCAATCCCTGCAAAGGTTGCGGGTGTTAAAGAGATTATAATGGTTACACCTCCACGAGCTAAAGGGATAGATCCTTGTTTGATTTTAGCAGCAAGTATTTCTGGTGTTAACCGCTTGTTTCAGATAGGTGGGGTGCAGGCAATTGCTGCTCTTGCTTATGGAACTGCTACTATACCTAAAGTAGACAAGATAGTAGGGCCTGGCAATATATATGTTGCAGCAGCAAAAGAGGCGGTTTTTGGCGAAGTGGATATTGATAGTATTGCCGGACCAACCGAAATTTTAATTATCTCTGATGATAAAAGCGATCCTGATTTTGTTGCTGTTGATCTCATTTCTCAGGCAGAACATGATGAAGATGCCTATCCATGGCTTATTACTACAAGTTCTTCTTTTGCAAAGGATGTGGTAAACTCTGTTGAAAAACATTTAAAGGGTTCTAAACGAAAGAGTATTGTAAAGAGTTCCTTAAAGAATCATGGGATGGTCGTAATAGTTCCAGATATTAGTACTGCTATTGAGTTAGCCAATGAAATTGCTCCTGAACATCTTGAACTTTTGGTTGATGAACCATTTCTTTATATTGATAGTATTAAAAATGCTGGGACAATATTTATTGGTCAGTATACACCAGAAGCAATTGGTGATTATATAGCAGGAGCTAACCATGTTCTTCCAACTTCTGGAACTGCCAGGTTCTTTTCCCCTTTGGGTGTATATGATTTTGTAAAAAGGGTGAATTTTATCTATTTTTCAAAGGATGCATTAAAACAGGACGGAGAAGATGTAATCCGTATGGCTACAATTGAAAAATTAGATGGCCATGCAAAAGCCATTTCTGAAAGAATAAAAAAAGGATAATAAAATGGAGCCAATAAAAATAGAAAGAAAAACGTTAGAGACAGAGATTTTTTTAAAAATTAATCCTCAGGGTGAAGGGATATTCAAAATAGAAACTGGCATCCCTTTTTTTGATCATCTGCTTTCTCAAATTCCTCGCCACGGGTATTTTGATATGGATCTTTTTGCTGAAGGTGATATAAAAGTAGATTTTCATCATACTGTTGAGGATGTAGGGATAGTTTTTGGTATGGCATTAAAAAAGATAAGAGATACCCATAAAAAGATAAAAAGATATGGAAGTGCAACCATACCAATGGATGAAACCTTAATGAGTGTAGTTATTGATCTTTCAGGTCGTTCTTATTTAGTTTATAACGTTAATGCTCCTGTTGAGAGGATAAAAGATTTTGATTTTGAGCTTGTTGAAACTTTTTTTCAGGGAGTTGTCTCACATGGTATGATAAACCTTCACATAAATCAACATTATGGCAGAAACGGGCATCATATTGCTGAGTCTATGTTTAAAGCATTTGGGAGGGCACTTGATGAGGCTTTAACTATTGAACCACGAGCCTCTGAACCACCTTCAACTAAGGGGATATTATGATAGCTCTTATTGATTATGGCATGGGAAATATCAGATCCGTATATAATGCATTACAAAGGGTTGGAGCAAATGTTACGGTTACCAATGATCCAGCTATAATTAAAGATGCAGATTCAATAGTGCTACCAGGTGTTGGGGCTTTTAGGAAATGCATGGATAATCTTAATAAATTAGGTTTAATAGAACCAGTAATAGATAGTATAAAGCAGAGGAAGCCATATTTAGGCATATGTCTTGGCTTACAAATCCTTTTTACAGAAAGTGAGGAGTTTGGTATACAAAAAGGGCTTGATATTATTAAAGGTAGGGTAGTGAAATTTGATTCATCTTTAAAAGAAGAGGGAGAATTTATAAAGATCCCGCACATGGGTTGGAATCAGATTAAGATAAAGCAAGCTGCTCCTATTTTTAAAGGAATAAATTCAGGAGATTATTTTTACTTTGTCCATTCCTATTATCCAGAGGTATATGATAAAGAGGCAATTGCTACAACTACATACCATGGTATTGAATTTGTTTCATCGATCTGGAAGGAAAACGTTTTTGCTACGCAGTTCCATCCAGAAAAGAGCCAGCAAAAAGGGTTGATCATCCTTAAAAATTTTATTGAGCTTGTTAATCAAAATCTTTTTTAAAACAAAAAATACTATTTTTTAAGAAAGGATTTTTTCAATGGATAAAAAGATAACAATTGTTTATTGTGTTGAGTGAAATTATTATCCAAGAGCTGCTAGTTTAGCAGAAGCAATCAAGAACGGGACAGATTATGAAACCGTTCTTGTCCCTGGGAGAGGTGGGATTTTTGAAGTGAGAATGGGTGATAACTTGGTATTTTCAAAAAAGGTATCAGGTCGTTTCCCAAAGAATACTGAAATTCTAAAAGCTTTAAATGGATCTTAAAGATTTTAAACATGCAAAAAGAAGCTATTGCTGATAAGTTCAATGGTTTTATCTTGGATTTGGATGGCACAGTCTATTTAAGTGATAATCTCATTCCTAATGCTGATAAGGTGATCCATTATCTAAGAGAAAAAGGTAAGAAGGTAAAATTTCTTTCAAACAAACCAATAGAAACACGCATAAATTATGCTAACAAACTAACAAGGTTAGGTATCCCAACTAAAAAAGAGGATGTTATAAATTCTTCTTATGTATTGGTTGAATATCTGAAAAAAAAGATGCCATCCGCAAAGCTTTATATTGTTGGTGAGCCGCCTCTGATTGAAGAGGTAAAAAGGGCTGGTTTTGTTATTACTGAAAATCCTGATGAAATAGATTTGGTTGTAGCTGCTTTTGACAGAACCTTTGACTATAAAAAGTTGAACATTGCCTATCAGGCTATCAGAAGGGGTGCTCATTTTTGGGCTACCAATCCTGATAGGACTTGCCCTGTTGAAGGTGGGGAAATACCAGATTGCGCTGGCATGATAGGTGCAATTGAAGGTGTAACAGGAAAAACTGTAGAGCTTATTGTTGGAAAACCTTCTCCAATTATGGTTGAGGTAATTTTATCTCACATGAGGCTTTCTCCAGATCAATGTATAATGGTAGGAGACAGGCTTGAAACCGATATGGTAATGGGGAAAAACTCTAAAATTGCTACTGCTTTGGTTTTAACAGGTATAACAAAAAGAGAGGATTTAGAGAAAAGCAAAGTAAAACCTGATTATGTATTAGAAAGTATTGCAGATTTGATAAAACCCGAGATCCTATAGCTTTTCACAAAGTTTATACAGAACTAAACTTAAAGGAATACCGAATAACCCCTTCCTGCTCATAGAGTCTTCTAAAGACCATCTTTAATGGCATGCCAATATAGAGATCATCAGCTTTTAGGTCGGTTAACTGTGCCGCAATCTTTGGGCCTTCTTCTAAGGCTACTATACCAACCAAAAGATCCCCAGTCATTGCTTGTTGATCATCAAACTCTGTTGGGGCAGCGCCTTTTGCAATAACAGTAAATGTGAAAAGCGTTCCAATCCCTTTAAGAGGATAATCTTCAAGCTCTTTTGAACCACACTTTAAGCAAATCATCTTTTTGGGAAAATATATCTCTCTACAATTTTTACACCGATTTCCAATAAGCAAGTAGCGTTGATCAATTCTGTTTTGATACGTTGGTAGGCTTATGTAGTTGCTCAATCTCTATTCTCCTTTAAACGAGCTTAAAAATCTTTTCTGTTTTAGATATTGCACATAATTGATATAGATCTTATTATCAGTATCCTTCTCAAATAATCTTTTTAATAACAACTTTTTTGATCCTTCAGTAATAAAAGAGATGGCAATACCGCCAGAACCATATCCTATCATAGCGATCCTTTTTCTTTTTTCATTTTTTTCAAGGAATTTGATCATAGAGAAAAAAGGTGATGCAACACCAAGATCACCAAGTTTATCAGCAATGATCCCATCTTTATAAACATCAGTATGAATCCCTTGTTTTTTTAATGTATTATAGATTGAGCGTCCATCAGGCTGCTGTATTGCTATATAGTTTATCTCCTCTATTGAGCAATTGATATTTTTGGTTAGGCCATTTAAGAGCTCAGTGATCACAGGTTCATAGGAGATAGTTCTAAGCCCGAGATCTCGTATGAATTTCTCTCCATTTCTTCTAAATCTCTCACCAAGAGTTTCTTTTGTAATGCAAAAAGAGCTTTCAAATCTTGCTAAAAGATTATTACCACTTCCTACAATAAAAGCGGCTGCTCCTGCACCAAATGGATGCTCATATACTGCATCAGGATTGGCAAAAGGGACATCAGAGGCAATAATAATAGCATACCCCTCCCTTGCCTTTACATAATCGATTGCAGAAAAAAGTGCGTTTACTCCTGCTCTCGGGGTATCTGTAATATCAGTAGTAAAAGTATTAGGAGTTGATCCAATGGCATAAGATATAGTTGCGGAAGATAGTTTTTCATTATAAGGAGAAGAGGTGGAGGCAAAAAATATGGCTGATATATCTTTTGAAGGTATGTTAAACCATTTTAGTCCATTTCTTGCTGCTTCAACTCCCATTGTTATACTGTCTTCATCATAGGCTGGCACGCTTTTCTCAATGACATTAGGTGCGTTAAATATTCCCCAGGCTTTTATATACTCCTCTGCTTTGATCCGATATTTTGGCAGATAAAAGCCATATCCTATGATACCAGCCATCCTATCTCCTTTCATTACTTAGGATATGGGCAGCAGCTGTACCACCTGAACCACCCATATTTACAGTCAGCCCAATATGAGCATCTCTTACTTGGCGCTCTTTTTCCTTAATATCACCTCTTAGCTGATGCACTATCTCATAGATTTGGCCAGTTCCTGTTGCACCAATAGGATGGCCTTTTGCTTTTAGACCACCACTTGTATTTACTGGAAGTTTGCCTTTTATGGTTGTTGTGCCATCTTCTAAAAGCTTCCAGCCTTTTCCATCTGGAGCAAATCCGCATGCCTCATACTCTATGATCTCTGCTATGGTGAAGCAGTCATGTAGCTCTGCTAAATCGATATCCGATGGCTTTACCCCTGCCTCTTCATATGCCTTTTTAGATGCAAGCTCAACAGCTTTTAACCTTGTTATATCCTCTCGATCATGAATTGCAAGAAAATCGGTTGCTGCACCTGATCCCCAAACATAAATTGGGATATCAGTAAAGTTTTTTGCTAAATCTGATCTGCAGAGTATAACAGTTGTTGCAGCATCGGTTGTAGGACAGCAATCAAAGAGGGTTAAAGGATAAGCAATCATTGGGGCATTTAATGCCTTTTCAATGGTTATCTCAAAACGTAGTTGTGCTTTTTCATTTCTTGCTGCATTATAATGGTTTTTTACTGCAACCATGGCTAAGTGTTCTCTTTTTGTGCCATGTTCATACATATGGCGATTAGCCATCAGTGCAAAGATACCAGGGAAATTTGTTCCTGCTAATCGTTCCCATTCATTATCACCTGAAACTCCAAGCCATAGGCGGTTACGCTCTCTTGGGAGATCATTCATCTTTTCTACTCCAGCAACAAGAACAAAATTTAAAGTTCCTGATTTTATTGCTAAATATGCATCCCTAAAAGCAAAGCTACTTGAACCACAGGCATTCTCAACTCTTCTTGCAGCAACATAAGGAATGCCAACATTTTCCATCATCAAAGCTGCCATATTACCAAGTTGGCCTCCTCCTGTCTCTAATGTTGCAATGTAAGCCTCCTGGATCAGTTTAGGATCAAATCCTTTTTGAACATCATCCACTGCTTCATAAAATGCATCAAAGAAAAGCTCTTTTAATCCTTTGTCAGGATGAGTGCCAAAAGGAGTTTGACCTACTCCTATTATAGCAACATCAACCATTTTTGATTTCCTTTTAAATATTATCTACCCTTGGATTTGATGTAAGATTCCATGTCAAAAGCATTTTTTAATAGATCCTTTTCTTTTTTTAAGATATATTTTGCTATTCTTTCAGTTGCTGTTTTAGGAAGTTGTTTCCTAAATTGTATATACCTTGGAATCTTAAATGTTGCTAACTTATCCCAGCACCAATCAATAACATCCTCAGGAGTTAGTCTTGCATTATCTTTTAGGACAATTAATGCCATTACCTCATCCTCTCCTAATTCTGCTGGCACTGCAATTACAGCTGTTTCTAAAACAGAAGGATGGGCATTTATTATGCTTTCAACCTCTGTTGCAGAGATATTTTCACCTTTCCTTCGAATGATATCCTTTTTCCTATCTACAAAAAAGAAATAACCATCTTCATCCTTATAAGCATAATCTCCTGTATAAAACCAACCATCTTTTATTGCTTCTGCTGTTTTTCCTTTATCCTTGAAATATCCCTTCATCATAACCGGGCTTTTAACAATCAACTCACCTTTTTCATAAGAAGGTAGCTCCTTGCCATTATCGTCAACGATCTTCATCTCTGAAAAGGTAATGTTTGGATCAGGATGTTTTGCTGGAAGACCAATACTTCTCATCTTGATAACGCCACCTATTGGATTCTGCGAGACCCCAGGCACCTCTGTTAAGCCGTAACCATCGATTACATGAGGGATATGGAATCGTTTTGTAAAGACTTCATATACATCAGGTGTTATAAGAGCACCATAAGCAACCCTTATTTTATGCTCAGGTCTAAATTCTTTGATATCTCTTGATGCCAAGATCCTGCCAATTGCTCCTATAAAATTGAACTCTGTTGCTTGATAACGGACTGCCTGTTCCCAGAATCGTGATGCACTAAATTTTTTTATAAGAATAAGGCTTGCTTCAGCTGCTATTGCACCCATAGTACTGTAAAACTGGGCATTAATATGGAAAAGAGGAAGTATCACCATTACTTTATCATCAGGACCTATTTGGGTTCTAACAAGAAAAGCTTCACCTGTCATTGTTAGGTTTCGGTGAACATGCATAGCACCTTTTGGAAAGCCAGTTGTTCCAGAAGTATAGATTATTGAAGCAAGATCATCGTCTTTTATATCAATACCTTTAAGGCTCTTTGGCATAGAATCAACTATTCTATTAAATGATATGACCCCATCTTTTTCTATATCCTCATCAACAACCATAATCCATTTAACTCTTTTATTTTTCTTTTTTAGCTCAAAAGCAATATCAAGATAATCTTTTGTTGTTACAAGACCAATTGCTTCTGAATGGCTTAAAATATAGTTCGCTTCATTAATTTTAAAGTTGATATTTATAGGCACCATCACAGCACCAATTTTAGCAAGTGCAAACCAAGAGAAAAGAAATTCTGGGATATTTGGTAACATCAAACAGATCCGTTCTCCCTTTTTTACACCAAGCTTCAAAAAGCCATTAGCAACCTGATTGATTTTATTATCAAACTCATTATAAGAGATTTTTGCATCTCTATAATACAAAAATATCTTGTTAAGGTTTTTTTCTACTCTTTTTTCAAGAAATCTTCGTATATCCATTATTTATCTTAATTTTTTTCATAATTATTTTAGAGGTGAATCAGTATTTATTAGATGCTCACTGCTGTTTCTCATGAGTTGAAAAATATAGAAAGCTATTTAAAAAGTATCAATAATTTTTGCATTATGAACAATTCTATATTCCTTTTCTTGATCCCATTGCTTTTGAGATTTTTTTTGCAAGATCTACTATATGAAGTGCATATTTTTCTTCTAATTCTTTTAATGAAACTTGAGATGATAAAACAGGAATATTAACTGCTGCTATTGCTACTCTGTCACTGTTGATGATAGGAGAAGCAATAGACCGCAAACCTATAACCAGCTCCTCATTATTTATTGCATATCCTTTATTGCGTATTTTTGCTAACTCATCCTTTAGCCTATCTTTATCTACTATTGAATGGATTGTTATTGGTTTAAGCTCAACATGGTCTAAATATTCAGTAAGTTTTTTTGGAGGTAGAAAAGCCAAAATTGCTTTTCCCATTGAAGTACAAAAAGCTGGGAGACGCGAACCAACATATAGATTAATGTCTAATAATTGTCTTACTTTTATTCTTTCTAAATAAACAATTTCAGTTTTGTCCAAAGTGGCTAAATTGACGGTTATGTTCAATTCATCAGATAAAGCCTTCATATATGGGTAGGCTAACTGCCTTAATTC
>JAFDIG010000360.1 GCA_019308145.1 Deltaproteobacteria bacterium
TTTGATAGATTTACCTACTGGGAAAAATTTGATATAATGGCTGTATTTTGGGGGATGATGGCAATTGGGATATCTGGAGCTGTTTTGTGGTGGCCTGAATTTACATCTAAATTCTTACCTGGATGGGTATTCAATATCGCAGAGATTATACATTCTGAAGAGGCTTTGTTGGCTATAGTATTTATCTTTACTGTTCATTTCTTTAATACTCACTTTATCCCAACTAAGTTCCCTATGAATTATGCTATCTTTACAGGTAGGATAACAGGCGAAGAGTTAATTGAGGAAAGAGCTCTCCAATACGAAAGGCTCAAAGAAGAAGGCAAACTTGAAGAGGTTAAAACGTCATATCCTGATATACTTACTAATCTTATCTCTGGAATCATAGGGTTTGCAGCTCTAACTGTTGGGCTTATCTTCATAGTACTAATAGCCTGGGCTTTATTTAAACATTAAGATATCCTAAAAGGGGGGGTTCAGTATCCAAGTAGAAAAAAGAATGATAAAGGATTTGATAACAGTTAAACCTGAAACCTCCCTTGAGGAAGCAATAGAGATATTGCGCAAAAACTCTATACGCCACTTACCAGTGGTCAAGGAAGAAAAGTTTTTTGGTCTTGTCACAGAAGGTGATATACGTAAAGCTCTTTTTTCCCCTTTTTTAAAAGAATTAACAGTATCTGATATCATGATCAAAAATCCTATAACTATTACACCTGAAACAAGCCTGGAAGAGGCAGCTATACTAATCTATTCTTATAAGATAGGAGGACTACCTGTCTTAAAAGATAAGAAATTGGTTGGAATAATAACAGTAACAGATATCCTTTTTGCTTTTATTGAGATTATGGGCATACTTAAGTCAAGTTCACGAATAGATTTAGCTATTGAGAAGGGCATGAAAAATTTTGAAAAAGCAGTAAATTTAATCAAAAAAGCAGGTGGTGAAATCATCTCGGTTAGTATGGGAGGGGAGTTAAAAGAAAAAAAGAAGATATATTATTTTAGACTTATGAAATGTGATCCAGATAGAATTGCAAAAGAGCTTGAAAAAAATGGTTTTAACGTACTTTCTATAATTAAATAATTTATTAGTGATTCAACAAAATTATAAAAAATAAGAATTTTCCCCTTTTATCTTTGTTGCAACTTTGTTAGCCTAGATTTAATTAATCTTTTTTTCAGTATAAACTCATTAAAGTTTATCTCTTTTATTGTCTTGAAATTGTTCTCCTTTTATAGTATGGAGATAATTCCCTTTAAAAATTTCTCTGATTATATTATATCATAAATATAAAACTTGAATCACTAAAATAATAGAAATATAGAAAGGTTTTTGTTTTGGTTATGAAAAAAAAGAAAAAAAAAGAAAAAATAGCTCTTTCTCAGGAAGAACTCCTTATTTTTGAACAAATCAAAGAAAAAATAGATAATAAAGGAAACAAAAAGGAGATTTCAAACTATATTTTGGGGAAAATGGGGAAATCCGAATCTCTTGATCTCGCTATATTGGATATACTTGGTAAAACCCCTGATAAGAACAACATTGATATACTTAAAAGTTATATTTTAACTAACCCTCCCAAAAAAACATTAAAGGCTGCTAAAAAGGCTTTATACCAACTCAAATTAAAAGGTATAAAGGTTGTTGAACCAATAAAAATAAAAACCCCTTCCTTTTTATTTAAAACACCCGCAATAGAACCTTCTTTTGCCATGCTTGCTTCTATAGATCCTATCGGCTCTCAACCGCTTCTGCTCGGTATTCAGGTCCCTAAATATGGAACAAGATTAACCTATGCTGTTAACAATTTCCAAACAGGTATAGAAAAATTTATGTCAGATTTTATCTCAAGGAAAAATATTAAAAATATTGTAGATAATTTAAAAAAAGAAGAGGATTACAACTTTTTTGATGCAGATCCATTTCATACAGCTTTTTTGATCAAAGAGGGAATAGAAAAAAGAAAAGAAAGAGGGATGCTGATTCAATCTGAAATGAAAGACCTTATAACGATTATTGATAAAATAAAACCTTTTAGGGAAAAACCTATAATATATGATATTTTTAATGAAAAGGAATTAAAAGACTCCGATTCTATAAGAGCGCTTAACAGAAATATTATTGACTTTTTTCTTGAAAATCCCCTCTCTATCGGTATACTACTTTCAGAAGATATTATAAGAAAATATTATCAGCAGACAATAGAGATAGAAGAATCCATCCTTATTCTCGATAAAAGTCAAAAGATGGCAAGATTTGATGATATAATAAAAAAAGCAGCAGTTGAAATATTTGATGAAAATATGTTTAAAGATTATAAAAG
>JAFDIG010000361.1 GCA_019308145.1 Deltaproteobacteria bacterium
GTTGTTGAAGAGAAGCGAAAAAAGGTAAAGTTTGAATGTATGCCATGCACAAAGTTAGAAGTAAGACCTTGTGTTAAAGCTTGTAAACCAGGTGCAATAACTTTTTCATTTTAAATAGAAAAGCCTCGAAATCCGAGGCTTTTTTATTTATATGTAGTACTTGATACTCAGTTTTTAATAGTCAGTGTTAAAAAATGGGCTAATTAAGCCATAAGGTAGCATATAAAATGCCACCTTAGGTTTTATTATGCAACATAGGAGCGATTTGCCAATTGCAATAATTATCTGTTTAGTGTTTGCGATCGAAAAAACACTACGGGGTAAGCTTACTCTACTATTATTTCATGTAATAGCGTTATCTTAACATTATCTAAAAAAGATCATCCAATTCATCTCCACCGCTTGGAAGCTCACCATATTTCTGCAGATATTGTTGTAGAAGCTCGCTTTCCCTTTTTGAGTACATCCCATCTAACTCATAAATAAAATATTTTGCTTTTTCAACGGTTTCAAGTGCTTCTTTTAAACCTTCTTTTATATTTGCCATTCCTTTAATTGCTTTAATTGCTATAACCTTTTTATCTTCATCTAATAGTTGATAAACCCCTGGCTCATCTGGAACCTGCTCTACATTTTCTTCAGTAAATTCAACCCATTCATGAGGTGGATGAGGTGATTCACGAAACATAAGCCTGTAATCACAATTCAAACATCTTTTTGCTTCTTCTAAGGCTTGATCTTCATTAAACCCAAGTTCTATAAGATTAAAGTTTTTGATACGTTCTTCAGGTGATAAAGCTGGCATTTTAACCCTTGGCAGGGATGCAAATCCTTCTTCTTTGCCAAACCAAGGGTTATATTCATGTTCACTGCTTAATTTTTCAGTAATATCACCATCTCCGCCTAAATATTTATCTATGCTTATTGCAGCTTTTCTTCCACTTGCTATTGCATCAATTACTGATGCAGGCCCAAGAACAATCTCACCACCAGCAAAAATACCAGAAACAGACGTTTCAAAGGTTTCAGGGTTTACCTTGATTATTTTTTGAGGGGTGACTTCAATTGGGGAATTCTCCCCCAAGAAAGAGAGATCTGATGCCTGACCAATCGCAAGTATAACCATATCGGTATCAATACTTTTTGTTGTTGATTCATCAAATTTTGGTGCAAATCGTCCTTCTTCATCGAAAACAGAGGTGCATTTAACAAGCTCTATTCCTTTTACATTTTTCCCATCATCAGATAATATCCTTTTTGGTCCCCATCTAATATCTATCTCTATACCTTCCTCTTTGCAATCCTTTACTTCCCATTTATGTGCTGGCATCTCCTCATCGTTTTCTAAACATACCATTTTTACTTCCTTAGCACCAAGTCTTAAAGCAGATCTGGCTACATCAACAGCAACATTCCCGCCACCAATCACAACTACTCTATTTGCTACTTCAACTTTTTCACCACGATTTATTGCCTTTAAGAAATCAACTCCGAGTTTTACTTGGTTTAGGTTCATACCATCTATATTTAGGGAACGGGAAAGTTGACTTCCAACAGCAATAAAAACCGCATCATAGCCATTTTCTTTAAGTTTATGAGGGATTGTCTCATCCATTTTAAGATTTTTCTTTACCTCTATATCCTGCTCTAATATATCATTAATATCATGTTCTAACACTTCAATTGGTAGTCTATATCTTGGAATAGCGTTTCTCATCATTCCACCAAGTTCTGAGGTTGTCTCCATCAAGGTTACTTTGTGACCTTTTCTTGCTAAATAGTAAGCTGCGGTCAATCCTGCAGGACCAGCACCGATAACAGCCACTTTTTTCCCTGTTGGTGTAGGTTTAGTTAGTTTGCTTTTCCAGAGCTCTCCACCATTTTCAGCACTAAATCTTTTAAGTGCACATATAGCAATTGGTTCATTTACTTCTCCTCTTCGGCACACATCTTCACAAGGATGAAAGCAGATATAACCTAAAACATTAGGGAAAGGAACCTTTTCTTTAATTACTGCCAGCGCTTCATCATATTTCTTGTCCCTTATCCAGCGTAGATAGAGAGGTATATCAATATTAGCAGGACAGTTAGCACGGCAAGGAACCAGTACATCTTCTTTCTCTCCTGGTTTAAAGAGCCTTTTATCTAAAAGGGCGCCAGTTGGACATACCTCAACACAAGCGGTACAGAATTTACAGCCAGATTCTGCTAATGTTGGTGAGGTAGTTGTTCCCACAATTATCTTGCCATTTTTGAAAACAAATCCTATTGCTTCTATACCTCTAACCTCTCTGCAAACCCTAACGCATCTTGTACAGCCAATACAAAGATTATAATCCCTTGTAAAAAGTGGTTCATCATCTAAGATAGGAAGACCTGCTGGCACATATTTTGGCATATCTTCTCTTATACCAATATAGTTAGCTATCCTTTGAACTTCACAATTTCCCAATTTAACGCAACATCTCTCCTCTTCGGGAACATCGCTGGAGCAGGTAAGTCTGGTACATCCCTCTTGCTGTGCGCAAAGAAGACAGGCATGTGGATGATCCTTTAATATTGGAAAGAGATTATCTTTTCGCTGTTTTTTAATCTCTTCACTATCAGTGGTTACAACCATCCCATCCTTTGCTTCAGTATTACATGATGTAACAAAACCATCTATCCCCTCTACCTTTACTATACAAAGCTTGCATCCCTCATATTCTTTGTCTTCATCATTTAAGATCTTTTCATTACCTCTATATATAAATTCATTTGGTTTAAGACCCTTTGAAGTT
>JAFDIG010000362.1 GCA_019308145.1 Deltaproteobacteria bacterium
AAATTTTTTATCAAAATTGTTTATATCAAGTTTATCTCCTGGTATTACCTTAATTCCCATCCCTTTTATTATATCAAGCACTCCTTTGCTTATGTCTATATCATATAGATTATAAGGATGCCCTATTACACCAACTTTAAATTCATAATTTTTTTTATCTTTCATTTGAATTTTATATGGATAATTAAATAACTCTGAAGTAGAATAAGCATTCAATCTATTTATAAAGCCTTTTTCAAATTTTTTAAACTCCTCTTTTGCAAACAGATATGCATCTTTTACTAAACGTGATGAAAATCCAAGCCTCATCCCTATTTTCAAATAGAATTTTTCTTCTTCTTTTTTTCCTTTTCCAATATCATAAGTCTCTGAAATAATAGGAGTTTTATGTTTTGTTATCACACGTACTATATCAGGCACTCCTCTGAATTTTGGACACATTATCCCTTTCTTCTCAATCGCAATCAATCTTGGAAGAAAAATCATATCTGTCTTATCAACAAGGGTTTGAGCATGAATTATTGCAAGTTTAAAAGGAAAGCAGCTCTCCTCAGCAGGGATTGTATAAGAGTCTTCTTTTAATATCCTTTTCCCTTCTTCACCTGAAACAATAACCTTTACCCCTAAAGAAGAAAAAAAGTTTATCCAGATAGGAGAAAATCGGTAAAACATTAAAGCTCTTGGTATACCTATAACAATCAATAAGATTCCCTTCTTGATAAAAAATCTTTTAGATTTTGATGGTATATACAAACCAAATCTAAATAGAATATAGTATTTTTAAAATGGTTGGGCAAGGGGAAAGTAATGAAAAACATGTAAAGAAAAGCATAATCTTTTATATTTTAGTACTATATCTCAACTCGTTTGGATGTAATAGATAAAAAACTTTTCTATAAATGCTTTTGTCATTATTGGGGGCAGATGACAAAGTTCCAGCTCAGAGGATCTTTGTTCCATTTTTTGGTTTTTCAGATGACAACACCATAGCAACATTAATCATGATTACCAATGTGGCAAACACAGGTGGCACAAAGGAGCCAGGCTCATTAAAGGTTCACTACTCAGTATATGATCATAAATCAGTTCATAGGAGGGACCATTTGCAAGCTCATTTAGTTTGGATCCAGTTTATGGTTTAAGATATGGTTATGTGCTCTTTGATATAGTTACAAATGATGTAAACTTTTTTCAAGTAACATACCCTGTTGGTGTATCAGCAAATTTAAATTTTGATTTAAAGGCTTATTAATATTTATCCCATAATAACCATGGACAGGGGTGCTTCTACCGCTTGTGTTAAATTTATATTACTAACCTTGATAATATAATCATCAGTTTTGATAATATGGCATCCCCAATCCTAATAATATATTTTCCCATAATCCTTGTAAAACAGGCATTCTGCCTATTAACCAAAATCCAGTTGTCTTTCCATCCCTTTTTTAGTAAAATAAAAAACCTTTAATTCTGACCAAACAAAAAGGAGCTTAACCTATGAGATGGACGAAATATTATTTACCTACTTTAAAAGAAGTTCCATCTGAGGCAGAGATAATAAGTCATATCCTGATGTTTAGAGCAGGTATGATAAGAAAGGTATCCTCTGGCATCTATTCCTATTTACCTCTTGGCTTAAGGGTAATACGTAAAGTGGAAAATATTATTAGAGAGGAAATGAACAAAAAAGGTGCGATTGAGGTTTTTTTGCCATCTGTACAACCAGCAGAGCTGTGGAAAGAAAGTGGGAGATGGGACTATTATGGTCCTGAGCTTTTACGTTTTAAAGATAGGCATAATAGGGACTATTGCTTAGGACCAACACATGAGGAGGTCATAACAGATCTTGTAAGAAATGAAGTCCGCTCCTATCGTCAGCTTCCTCTTAACCTTTACCAGATCCAGACAAAATTTAGAGATGAGATAAGGCCAAGGTTTGGAGTAATGCGCGCAAGGGAGTTTTCAATGAAGGATGCATACAGCTTTGATCTGGATGAGACCTCAGCAGAGATAAGCTATCAGAAAATGTATGATGCATATACAAGGATATTTAAACGGTGTGGTTTCAATTTCCGAGCGGTAGAGGCTGATACAGGAGCTATAGGAGGCTCTTTTTCTCATGAATTTATGGTTTTAGCTGAAACAGGTGAAAATGTCATTGTAAGCTGTAAATCTTGTGGTTATGCTGCTAACATTGAAATGGCAAAGGTAATGCCACCTGAAAAAAAGAACCCTTCAGATCAGAAACAGAAACCTTTAGAAAAGGTAAAAACACCAAACAAAACAACAGTTGAGCAGGTAACTGCTTTTTTAGGTGTTAAACCT
>JAFDIG010000363.1 GCA_019308145.1 Deltaproteobacteria bacterium
TGTATAAAGATAGCTCCTATTGTTTCATCTTTTATATTAGGGATCTCATTAGCTTTGATATACGTCTTTTCTATCTCAGCACCAAGAGTAAAGATATTTTGATTAAAAGGGGTGATGATCCCTTGAATTGATGTTCCTATTCTATTTTCATATAAGTCACGGACTATATCAGGGTTCTCTAATGTTAAGAATTCATTAATTAATTTCATAGATAAGATAGTCCCCCAAACAGAGGTTTTTACTTCAAGGTTCTCTTTTGGATAGACCGTCCATGATAAAGAACCAAAGCCTCTTTTTGTTCTCTCTTTTGTGCGTATACCCCAATCTTCAAACCTAGCCAGGCCTCTTGCAGTTTGATTTAAACCTGCGTTTACAGTAAGCTTTCCTGCTTCTTTTAGAGATATAGTGGAAGAGAGGAAGAATTTTCCTGAACTAAATTCTGTATCTGGTGCAAAGCCTTTTGAATGATCAATTGACGAGCTTAAAAAAAAGCCTAACGGTTTCTTATAACTATTCACTTTAAAAGAAAAATGAGCTGTATTTCTTTCTGCCCAAGATAAGGTGATTTCTCCTTTTTTACTTTTTTTTGGTTTTTTTGTTATGATATTTATTACGCCACCTAAAGCAGAACCCCATAAAGCAGAGCCAGCTCCCTTTAAAATTTCAACCCTTTCAATTGATTCAATTCCAAACAATGAGAGATCGGTTAGCCTTTCTGTTGCGCTATTTAAAGGAATTCCATCTATCATTACTTTAATATGTCTAAATTCTGCACCTTGGATATGAGGGTAACCAGGGGATCCAGGGCCACCATTTTCTTGAAAGATCATGCCTGGGATATACTTTAAGATTTCTCCCAAATTTTTTGCGGGCATCTGCTCAATTTCTTCTTTGGTTATGACGGTAATATTTTCTGGTGTATCTTCTAATTCGGATGGAACCCTTGCTGCAGTTACATTTATTTGAGGGATATATAGGTCCTCTTGTGCATAAAGAATAAAAGAGGATAAAATTGTCAAAAAAATTAAAATGGCACAATAAGTAAACTTCATAATAAAAAAAAATTAATAATCTTTGCGAAAGATCAATAACATCTAATAAGTAAGTAAATAAAAAAATATCAATGTTTAGGATATCTTTGATACTCTAAAAATGGATTAAAAATTAACTATTTTTTTAGTATTTATAATTTGTTATATTTTATTTATCATTATTAAATTAATCAATTTTGAAATTGTATAAAGTTTTGTCACAAACCATAGGAGGATTTATACCCTACCTTCGTAACATATAAAAAAATGTCATCTACATTTTTTTGTGAGCTAATTACTTAATTTTTCTTATTATGGAGTAATTAGCTAAAAAGCTTTTGTAATTCTTTAATTGGTTCAAAATATTTCTCAAAAGCAAGACCATCAACTGAGAGAGATTGCTTACCAGTAATGCCATCAACAGCAGGACCTTTATTTACTATATACTCTAATATATTTTTTTCCTCTTTAAAAGAAATTTTTTTAAAAATATGGCTTTTATCTAAAAATTGTGAAACAGCGGCTAAAAGCGCGTAACCTCCCCAATTAGATATACCACATGGGATAAGATAATCAGTACTTATGCGACATGCAGAGAGCGCTCTCCTGTTATTATCTGCTTTAAGAAAATTCTCCCAATTTATCTTGCCCATGCCAAGCTCATTTCCTTGGTCTCCTATGCCCAATGTAGTAATAGGAAGTTTTTTATTTATAATCTCTTCAAAAAGCAGATGAGTTTTTGCAGTAAATGGTGTAATATCCTCAAGTCTAAAGTTTAAGCATCTATTTCTTTTCTCTTTTGGCACAATAGATTCAAATTTGTTAATTACTGATCTATTATTAAGATTATTATGCTTAGTTATAGACTCTATGGTATGGTTTGGTCCTACTCTTTCAATAGTAATAAGATGTGAAAGTTTTCTGCCAATATCATTTGTAAAAAAGTTTGATACCCAATTTATAGAATTTTTACTAAATTTTCTTTCATTACTATGTCTTTTTGGATCATCAAATTGGCCATCAAATGGGAAAAGGATAATAGGTATATCCTTTTCCAACCCCAAAAATTCAAGCCCGAGCTTAATAACTGTTTCATGATAACTATCAGTGATAATGATCACCTTCATCCCCATATCAAAAAAGCCTTTTGCAAGAACAAGAGCTCCTGGTGGTCCATCTGTTTCTGATGCAGGAGGATTAGCTTGTGGTATATAAAACCCTGTAACAATTCCAATTACCCTCCCATTTTCTGCAATATCTTTAGACGCTTTTTTAAGATTAAAAGA
>JAFDIG010000364.1 GCA_019308145.1 Deltaproteobacteria bacterium
TGCCTTAGCCACTTGGCTATGCCGCCTAAAAAATGGAGCGGGAAACGGGATTTGAACCCGCGACTTCAACCTTGGCAAGGTTGCACTCTACCGCTGAGTTATTCCCGCTCTAAATTTCTATTATAAAAATAAACAAAAAAATCTTAAATGTCAATAGGAAAAATTCCAGGAATTTTTTTATTTTAGGCTCCAAATTTCTTTAATCTTAAACCATTAGCAAGCATTAAAAGAAGAATGTTTTGAGCAAGAAATCTTCCCAATCCCCCTTTTGCAAACTCTCTTTCAGAAAAATGTTTTACATCATCAACTCTTTCATATCTGGAATATAAAAGTATAGGATTTGGATGCCAACTATGACTTTTAAGTATTGAAGGAGTTGAATGATCTCCTGTAATAACAAGAACATCTGGTTTGAGTTCAAGAAGTGTAGGGATTAATCTATCTACCTCTTCTATTATCTCGACCTTTTTAGGAAAATTCCCATCTTCCCCAAAACTATCGGTTTTCTTTATATGGACAAAAAAGAAATCATATTTATCAAAATTATCCTTTAGTGTGTCAAACTCATCCTTAATGGTTTCACCTGTTTCAAGAATTTCCATCCCTACCAATCTTGCAAGCCCCCTATACATTGGATATGTAGCAATTGCAGCTGGTTTAATCTTAAAAAGTTCTTTCATAGACGGTATTTTGGGAAGCTTTGCAAAACCTCGCATAAGTATTGTATTAGCCTTTTTTTGATTTGAAAGTAGTTCATTAACCTTTTCAATAAATCTGTTTATAATATCTGCTGCATATTTTGAGCCATCTGATAAAGGATAAGCAGGGACAGCTGGTAATCCCTCTTTTTGTGGATCAGCATCTTTTATATCAGCTTCAAGATTTTTACCTCTAAAGATTGCGACAAAACGATGTTCTCTTCCAGAATCTAAAATAATTTCAACATTATCTATTTTACTTATATTTTCTCTTAAAAAGGCTATCAGTTTTTTGTTCTCTTCTGTAGGAATTCTGCCAGCTCTTCTATCAACTATAATCCCATTTTTGTCTTTGGTTGCAAAATTCCCTCGAGAGGCGAGATCATTAGGAGAAAGTATAAGTCCTTGCCCTAAAGCTTCTAAAACCCCTCTTCCTATTTCATATTTTAGAGGATCATATCCAAAAAGACCAAGATGTCCTGGACCACTCCCTGGGGTTACTCCAATTGAGACTGAATCAGTCAACCCACAAATGGACCTCTTTGTGAGATCATCAAGGTTTGGGGTATTAGCTTTTTCCATCTCTGTTAAACCATCAATTGGTAACCCTCCTAAACCATCTAATACCAATAGCACAAGTTTTGTCTCCCCTGGTTGAGATAGTTCTTTTATTAAACTTTCTGGAATCATATCTTTCTCCTTGCTTGATTTTTTAATCAAAAAAATAACTCATTTTTTTTAACAAGTCAAAAAAATAAAGGAAGGAATCTCTTCATTTTTAAAAGGATTAAAAGGTTAAAAAGATTGAAAAGATTTTTGGATTTTTAAAAGATCAAGATTAATTATAAGTAATATAGAGGTACTATAATGAAATTTAGGGCTATAGCTTAATCATAGAAACTCTTTCCTATACTCAGTAGTAGAAATTTTGTTTAAATAGGTAAAAGAGAGACAAGATCAGCTCTACATCTTTAAGTACCTCAATAAGATAGAAATATTATCATCACAATTATTTGATATCCCTTACAGCTCTTACATATCCATAATAATCAGAATAGCTATCAGTAAAACTCCATCCTCTCTCAAAATCAACAACCACAATGTCAAAGTGTAAAGCCCTTGAAAAATCCGAGGTTAGATACCCTCCTGGCTTGGTGTTAGGGAAAACCTTAAGATTTACAGCAGGTCTTCTCCCTTTCTTTAAAATACTTAATAGCTCATCCTCTGTTGGCAGCCTCCAATCGGTATATCCACCTAATCTCAGCTCTTTACAATAGAACTCTGCATCTTCAGCAGTGTAGGTTTTATTACAATTCCATTTTGTTTTTACTTCCCACATCAAGCCTTTTTTCGTATCAGTAACCGTGCCATCACCATTTATGATAAATCTCCCTTCTATCTTTGCTGGTTTTTTAGGACCAAGTGATGCTATCTTTTTCTCTTCTCCTTTTATCTTATTTTTTGCTTTTAAAGTTTTAATTTTTTTTCTTATTTTCTTCCTAATTTTTGCGATTTGTTCTTTTCTTGTCTTATTTCTACTTTTTATCTTTACTATCTCTTCTCTCTCTTTTTTAGCATAGGCTTCTGCTTTTTTTCTTTTTAGCCTTTCTTCTTTAAG
>JAFDIG010000041.1 GCA_019308145.1 Deltaproteobacteria bacterium
AGAGGAAATATTGTTGAGTAATAATATCTTTAAAGTTGGCCAAATAGTAGAGGGTTATAAAATTGATAACCTCATCGGCAGAGGGGGAATGTCAGAACTTTTCTTGGCACATGATATTGTTTTAGGCAAAAAAGTTGTGATAAAGGTATTAAAGGAGCCTTACTCTGAAAACGAATATTTTAAAAAACACTTTTTAACTGAGGCAAGAATCCAAGCAAATTTAGATAACCCTCATATTGTTCAAATATTTAGAATCTTTACTTACCAAAAAAAAATTTCTCTTGTTTTGCAATATATTGATGGAACAAATTTGGCTCGAGTAATAAAACGGGCAAAAGAATTAAGAGAAAAAGAGGGCAAAAAAGGAGCATTATCCCTTGAAAGAGGTGTACATATATTTTTACAAATGCTTGATGGCATTGGGTATGCTCACAGATATAGGATTATCCACAAAGATATAAAGCCCTCAAATATCCTTCTCGATAAACAGGGATTAGTAAGGGTTGTAGATTTTGGCCTTTCTTTCCATTTGCCAAAGGGAAATATCAAAAAAGAAAAAAAAGATGAAGTGATTGCTGGAACCCCTTATTATATGTCTCCAGAACAGATATTAAATAAGAAAGTCGATTTTCGCTCTGACATTTATTCCCTTGGTATTACCTTTTTCTATATGCTCACAGGTTGTTTTCCCTCAGGCCCTAATAAAGATCCAGACTCTATCTTGAGATTTCACTTAGAAGGATCCCTTGATTATCCACAACGTATCTTAGAAGAGCATAAAGAAATAATACCAAGAATCAGAGAAGCCATTTTAAAGGCAATAGAAAAAGATCCTGATAATCGCCATCAATCCTGTCTTGAATTTTCTCTTGCTATCAAAGGGGAAAAATTGGATGAAATGTATTCAGAATTATTACGACGAGCCCTTTCCAAAAAAGGTATTATTACACTCACAGAACGCTCTTATTTAGACAAAATAGCTCCAAAAAAAGGGCTTAGTTTAAAGGATGCAATGGTCCTTGAAACAAATATAAGAAAGGAGATGGGCCTGCCTCCTCTTGATTTTGCTTTAGAATATAAAATGGCCTTTCTCGACTTGTTAAAAAAGAAAAGGCATGAAAACTCTATATTTTTAGATGAACTGGATAATACTTATGTTCGCAAAGGGAGGCTTACAAAAACAGAGGCAAGACTTATTAGGGAAAAGGTCCAATTAGCTCGCACTGAAAAATGAAACGTGAACCAATTTAAATTAAAAATTTTAGAAAATATTGGTTAAAAAATCTCAAAATCAGATTAAAATTACTCAATCATGATAAATATGAAAAAATAAGGAACTTCTCGCCTTTTATTTTAGTCTGACAAGATCAGCCTAAAGTTAATTAGTTCATTCTTTAGCATAGACCAATTAAAACATCATAAATAAATCTTTTAAACTTATTATTTTAGCTTAATCGTTTGAAGCTTTTTAAGCTATCTTAAAATAGAATATCTTTATCTCTCTTTCCTAAAAAATATCCATAAGTAAATAAAAAAAATTATACTGTAATTCAGAATCATAAACCGAGGATTAGCCCATGAATACCCAGGAAATGCCCAGTTAGATATAGGCCATAAAAAAGGAGTAGATAAATAAAATTTTGAATGGGTAAAAATATCAATAATGATATGAATAGACCATGCAAAAAGAAAAAATGGAATCCCTTTTTTTAATATATATATTATTAAAGCTACTAAAGAGAAAACTACAAGACTGTGGGTAATGCCATAAAGAGTAAAAACCCATGAGGGTATATCATTAATTACAGGGGGCCTAAAAAAAGAAGGGAGAGTAAAAATTCTATAAACAAGAAAAACTCCCCAAGAAAAAATATCAGGAGCAACCCCAAAAAAGATAGCCCAGATAAGACGTTTGTATCTATTAAAAAAGATGCCAGACCAAAAGATATGAGCAAGAAAATCCATACTGTTTAAATTAGTTGTCACACCAAAATAAAGATATTATTAAATTAGATTAAATTTTATCGATGTTGTCTTATAAATTGCGAAATTGTAATAAAAATAATTAAAATAATAAGGATTTTTCCTTTTATTTCTGGTTAGCTTTGTTATCCTGAAAAAATTAGTCTATTTTTCAGTAAAAAAAATTAATTTTTATCACTTTTTTTAAGAAATTTTATTAATACTTTCGATATCTTTTTATCGTCCATTCTAAAAACTTTAAAAAGAAGTCTATCCTCAAATTTAATCTCTTCTCCTTCCTTAGGAATCCTCCCGAATAATGAGAGAATAAAACCTGCGATACTCACCTCCCTATCTTCTGGTAAGTTTGTATTATATTTTGAGTTTACTACCTTAATCGGCGCATTCCCCTCTGCCATAAGGGTTGTTTCTGAAATAGGTAATATTAAATTCTCTTCTTTATCAAATTCATCTTGAATCTCCCCTACAATCTCTTCGAGTATATCCTCTAAAGTAATAATACCTTCTACTTCACCATATTCATCAACAACTATTGCTAACTGTGTTTTTTTGCCTAAAAACTGATACAATACATCTTCTGTTCTTGCTGATTCTGGTACAAAAAAAGGTTCCCTTAAAATGTCGTTTATTGAAAATTTATCTTTTTTATCCCAATAACTTAAAATATCCTTTGCATGTATGATACCAATGATATTATCCAATCTCCCCTTATATACAGGAAATCTCGTGTAAGGTTTTTCTTTTAAAATTTTTATTAGCTCCGAAAGAGTCGTTTCTTCTGAAACAAATACTACCTCTGTCCTTGGCACCATGATCTCTTTAATTTTAGAATGCCCTATCTCAAGTAAATTATGAAGCATCTCCTTTTTCTTTTTAGCTACTGCCCCACTTTTCTCACCCAATGATATGATTTCCCTAATTTCGCCTTCAATTATTGAAGGAGTAAGCTTTGAATGCTCTATTTTTATCATTTTAAGGAATAGGTTAGAAAAAAAAGTAAGGATTTTTACTATTGGCTTTAAGAAATAAAAGATAATACTAATTGGCTTAGCCACGAAAAAAGAGATCTTTTCTGGATTCTTTATAGATAAGGTTTTTGGAGCAATTTCACAGAAGACTAACAAAACAAATGTGAGTAAAAGTGTTGAAAAGATAACCCCTTTTGACCCAAAAAGTGTTATAGCAAGTAAGGTGGCAATTGATGAAGCTAAAACATTAACAAAATTGTTTCCAAGAAGAATAGTAGCAATAAGTATATCTGGTTCTTTTAATATCTTTTGGATGATCTTTGCCTTTTTTTCCCCTTTTTTTGCTAAATATTCCAATCTATATCGGTTTAATGAAAATATGGAAGTCTCAGACCCAGAAAAAAAAGCAGAAAAGAAGAGCAAAAAAAGAAGAAACAAAATTAATATCAGTTCATGGCTTGTCATAAACTTTTATTTGAAAATTAATAAGGTTGGCATATTGTTTTCTTCAAGAACTAATTATTTCATACTGAAAAATGCCACCACGGTGGAGTATAAAATCCCACCCTGCATTGGTTAATAAACAGTCTTATAAAGTGTAGAGGCTTATTTTACCCAGCCCGTAGGGGCAATTCATGAATTACCCCTACCATTTATTCTACATACAACCTACCATTATTATAGATATGACAGACATCTTGCTGTTATTAATATTTCCACCATATAATTACAGATATAGATGTCTGTGCTACCATTTAGGGATCATATCCCTACACCTTTGGTAAAAGAAGCATCTTAGCTGTCTCTGTTTTATTTTTAAACCGACTTCGTTACTCTGAACGTAATTAGCCCATTTTTCTTTTGCAAACTAATTACTCAGTCTTTTTTATATGGACTAATTAAAAAATTTTTCTTATCAAAAATCTTTTTATCCCTATATATTAAAACTTAATGCTGGATAATCTTTTACCTGCCTCCTCAATTCTTTTTTTATCAGCGGTTAAGGAGATGCGGATATATCCCTCCCCTCCCTCACCTAAACCACTTCCCGGAGTAACAACTATACCTGCTTTTTCCAGAAGATAAGATGTAAAGCTTGTAGAACTATAACCTTTTGGTACCTGAACCCATAAGTAAAAAGTGGCATTGCAAGGTTCAAAATCAAGACCAATATCTTTTAAATACTTTACTAAAATATCCCTTCGTTCTTGGTATATATTTCTCATTACCTCTACACTTGATTGATCACCTGTTAACGCTTCTATACCTGCCTCTTGAATTGCAGAAAATATTCCAGAATCTATGTGAGATTTGAAAAGCCCGAGAGCTTTTATAACTTCACGATTTCCAACTACCCAACCTAATCTCCAACCTGTCATATTGTAAGTTTTGGAGAAAGAGTGAAATTCTACACCAACATCCTTTGCACCATCTGCTTGAAGAAAACTGACTGGCTTGTTCCCGTCAAAATAAATCTCTGAATATGCAGCATCATGACAAACCAATACCTTATGCTTTTTCGCAAAAGATATTACAGAATTAAAAAAATCTAAGGAGGCTATAGCAGAGGTAGGGTTATTAGGATAATTTATAAACATCATCTTTGCACGTGAAAGGACTTCTGATGGAATTGCACCTAAATCAGGAAGAAAATGGTTCTCTTTTTTTAATATCATAAAAAAAGAATCTCCCCCTGCAAATGCAACAGATTGATGATATACAGGATATCCTGGTGATGGAACTAAAGCTATATCACCTGAATCTATGAATACAAAAGGAATATGTGCTATCCCATCTTTAGAACCAATCAATGCTAAAACCTCATTTTCTGGATCAAGTTCTACATCAAATCGGTTTTTATACCATTTAGCGACTGCTTCTCTAAATGGAAGGGTTCCAGGATAAGGAGGATAACGATGATTTTCCCCTTTCTCACATGCTTTTGCCATCTTTTTTATAATATGAGATGGAGTAGGAATATCAGGATCACCTATACCAAGATCAATAATATCCTTTCCAGCATTAACTAACTCCCTTTTTTTCTTATCTAATTCAGCAAAAAGATATGGAGGTATCGAATTCATTCTGGAAGCCTTTTCTACTAATAGCATACTTACATCTCCTTTTATTTTTTAATTATATATTTTTTTATATTATGATTTTATTTTTGAGCATTAACCCACCAGTCACTCTTATCCTTAAACCACCAATCTGAAAAATCTCTCGTCATTATAGTGTCGGCCATTTTTTTTGCGACAGGAGTGATAAGTCGTTTTTTGATGTAGTAAAGCCATTCTTTGCCATATTTGTTACCTAAATCCATTTCCTGTTTTACCTGTAATATTATCTCAAGCTGATCCGCATCATTGGCAAGCATCGCCTCTTTGGTTTCCTTTTTATTAAACTCATCTATCAATTCTTTTATATCATCCCCAAAAGGAAGATTAGCTGTTAAATCTTTTACAGCCTTTTCCTCATCAACCGTAACATATTTTTTGTAAACATAATTTTGATCCCCAATCCTTGCTTCAGGGAGATCATGTAAAAGACACAGTTTTATTACCTTTTTTTCATCAACATCTTTTTCCAGTTGAGATAATACATATCCAATGTAAGTAACTCTAAGTATATGCTCTGCAACTGATTCTGAACCAGTACCTAAAAAACGATAACCTGTTCTTGGAGTTTTCTTTAGCATTCCTACTTCAAAAAGAAAATCTACTATCTCTTTCATCTTTTCCAAAAGCCTTACAAAATTTTATTGACATAAATTTTTTTTATTATACCTTTATAACAGAGTTAAAGCAAGTATTAGATTAAAATAACATTTCAAAATCATTATTTAGGAGGAAATTATGGGAGAAGCAAGAGTAGCAAGAGTAACAGAAATTATCGCAGGTTCACCAAAAAGTTTTGATGATGCTGTAAAAGCTGGCTTTGAAAGAGCAAGAAAAACCTTAAGAGGAATTACTGGGCTTAGAGTACTGGAATTTAGAGTTGCAGTTGAAAATAATCAAATAACTGAGTATAGGGTAAGAATGGAAGTAATATTTATACTTGAATTTTAACAAAATATTTAATTACTTCACACTGAAAAATAGAGTGCAAACTAATTAAATCTAAAAATTTTAGTTTTATAAGATTGAAATAATTGTAAAATAAATAAAAAATTATAAAAAAATAAAAAGTTTTCCTTTTATTTTCAGACTGACTTTGTCGGTTTGAACTATTTAAAAAGGCCAAGTTGGCATTGACTGACTTTAATTCCGAGCCTATTTAAGATCTTTCCTACTTCTTTTTTAGAAATATTATATTTTTCTGCCAACTTAAAACATACTGCGCAAGGGATTTTACCATCCCTTGCCATCTCTTTTATAATCTCCTCAATATTTTTATCCATCTCTTTACCTTTTTTATAAATAGGGAAAAAATTGAGACCGTATAAAGAAAAAATTCTCCTTAACGTTTGTTTTTCCAACTATAATATCACCATGTCCTGGTAAAAGATACTCTACATCAAGCTCCATTAATTTCTCTATGCTCTTCTTAAGTAGATTACCATCCCCTTCGTAAAAATCTGTACGCCCTACTCCATGATAAAATATGAGGTCTCCGGTAAACAATACCTTATTTTTCTCCCAGTACAGAGACAAAGAGCCTGGAGAATGACCAGGTGTATGAAAAACCTTGAATCTTTCACCTAAAAGAAAAAGATCACCTTCGTCAAGATAAAATTCTACTGAATAGTAAGGAAATGGAAGTTCCATCATCTCATATAACATCATGCCATACTCTTTTGTATGTCTTTCCTCTTCTTTATGCATAGTAACCATAGCCCCTAAATTAAAAAAATAGTCAACACCTTCAAAATGGTCAGGGTGCATATGAGTAGCAAAGATAAGTTTGGTAAAACTTGGATCTATACCATCTTCCTTTAAACTATTAAGAAGTAAAGGAAGAAATCTTCTATGTCCTACATCTATTAATGTTTTAACACCTATATCGAGAAAATAGCTGTTACAATTATTTTCTGAATATGATCGCCATGGATAATAATATAAAGATGATAAAAGTTTCATACTATGTTCTTTGCCTTAAGGAGAAACCCTCTCTATGGTTCTTGGAAATGGTATAGTCTCTCTAACATGATGTAAACCACATATCCATGCAACAGTTCTCTCTAAACCCAAGCCAAAGCCAGCATGAGGAACCGAGCCATATCTTCTTAAATCTAAATACCAATCAAAATCCTTCTCATCAAGTCCTGCTGTTTTTATTCTTTTTCTTAAAGTATCAAGATTATCTTCTCTTTGCCCGCCTCCTATAATCTCACCATAACCCTCTGGAGCAAGCATATCCATACACAAAGCAAGACTTGGATCTTTAGGATCGCCTTTCATATAAAATGCTTTTAAAGCTAAAGGATAATGGTGCACGAAAAGAGGAAGTCCAAACCTGTTTGATAAGATTGTCTCTTCATCACCCCCAAAATCATCACCTTCTACTATATCAACCCCTTTTTCTTTAAGCAGATTAACAGCCTCTTTATAAGTTATCCTTGGAAAAGGCTTTTTTATTTGTTTAAGTTTCGCCTTATCCCTCTTTAATGTATCAAGCTCTTTTGAACAATCAGAAAGAACATCTTTTACTATTGTTATAACAAGATCCTCTGCTAACTCCATTGCATCTTCAAGCTCAGCATAAGCCATCTCTGGTTCAACCATCCAAAACTCTGTCAAGTGTCGGCGGGTTTTGGATTTTTCAGCTCTAAAGGTTGGGCCGAAACAGTAAACTTTTCCAAATGCCATAGCAGCTGCTTCCATGTAAAGTTGACCGCTTTGAGAAAGATAAACCTTTCTCCCAAAATATTCAGTTTCAAAAAGGGTCGTTGTACCTTCACATGAACTCGGGGTAAAGATAGGGGCATCTATTAGCGTAAAGTTCTTTGAATCAAAAAAATCTCTTATGCTCTTTTCTATTCTACTTCTTATCTTCAAAATAGCATGCTGTCGTAAAGAGCGAAGCCAAAGATGCCTATGATCCATCAAAAAGGCAATCCCATGTTCTTTTGGGGTTATAGGATAGCCATAAGCCTCTTGGATAAGCCTAATCTCTGTTACACTAATTTCATACCCAATCGGGGAACGTGGATCAGCTCTTACCAGACCTTTTACGATAATAGATGATTCTTGTGAAATATGATCCGCCATTTCAAACTCTTCATCTGTTACCTTCCCTTTTTCAACGACTGATTGAACAATGCCTGTACCATCCCTTACCAAAAGAAAATGGATCTTTCCACTGCTTCTTTTATTATAAAGCCAGCCTTTTATTGTAATCTCTTTGTCTTTATAATTTGAGATATCTTTAATAGTTACCTGATCCATTTTTAAATAGGTGGTTTCTTTTTTAAATCAGACCGTGCTTGCTCAAAAGCCCTTGCAAATCTTAAAACAACTTCTTCCTGAAAAGGCCTACCTGTTATCTGCATGCCAACAGGTAAACCATCTTTTGTAAAGCCACAAGGAATAGATATAGCTGGCAATCCTGCCAAGTTTGCAGTAACAGAATATATATCAGTAAGATACATAGTAAGCGGGTCTGCAATCTTTTCACCTATTTTAAAAGCAGGCATAGGTGAGACAGGATGAATAATCACATCATACTTTTTAAAGGCTTTTAAAAAATCTTCTCTTATAAGGGTTCTTACTTTGAGCGCTTTGTTATAATATTGATCATAATAACCAGCGCTCAAAGAGTATGTACCTAACATTATCCTTCTTTTAGCCTCTGGTCCAAATCCATTTGTCCTTGTCTCCTTATACATTTCAATTATATTTGAAGATCCTTTAGCACGATACCCATATCTTACACCATCAAATCTGGCAAGGTTTGAACTAAGCTCTGAACATGCTATTATATAATAAGCTGGTACAGAATATTCTGTATGTGGTAAAGATATCTCTTCTGCAACTATTCCCATATCTTCAAAAGTTCTAATCCCACTCATAACAATGGATTTAACTTCTGGATCTATACCTTGAGCAAAATACTCCTTTGGTACTCCTATTGTTTTCCCTTTAAGATCAAGATCATTTATGAATTCAAGGTAATCAGGCGTTTCAATATCAATAGATGTAGAATCTTTAGGATCATAACCACAAATTACATTCATCAAAAGAGCAGCATCATCAACAGATTTAGTTAATGGGCCAATCTGATCTAAAGATGAGCCATAAGCTACTAAACCATATCTTGAAACCCGACCATAGCTTGTTTTCATTCCAACAACACCACAAAATGAGGCTGGCTGCCTTATTGAGCCACCGGTATCAGAACCTAAAGCTAAAATAGACATATCAGCTGCGATTGCTGCTGCAGAACCTCCGCTACTACCACCAGGAACCCTTGTAAGATCCCATGGATTTTTAGTAACTTTAAATGCAGAATTTTCTGTTGATGATCCCAAAGCAAATTCATCCATATTTGTTTTCCCAATAATTATAACACCTGCCTTTTTTATTCTTTCAACAACAGTAGCATCAAAGGTCGGTATATAGTTCTCTAATATACGAGAGCCACAACTGGTTCTAATACCTTCTGTAGATATATTATCCTTTATAGCAATAGGAATTCCTTCTAAATGTCCTAAAGGTTTACCTTTATCTATCTTTTTTTGAATTGTTTCTGCTTGGGTTAATAGTTCATTTTTTGGTACAATAAAAAGAAAACTCCCAATTTTATCTTCAATACTTTTGATACGGTTAAGCACTGACTCTAAAACTTCTTTAACAGATAACTCCCTTTTTTTATAAAGGGCTATAATTTCAGTTGCTGTTAACTCATAAGGTTCCATATCTTTTCTCCTTTGTTTCATCAATTCCTACAACAAATATGGATATATTTCAAGGTTAATTTTTTAAAGGTTTTCCTCATTTTTTAAAGGAAAAAGATATAGGAAAGCTTTTTAAGCTTATTTTATTTTTATCAAATATAAGGTTAATAGGCAAGATGCCTATTCTACCAGGTTAGTCTTCTTTACTGGTAGCAAAGGCATCTCCGCTTGTGTTTATATGGTCGTTATTCTTTTGACGTTGTTTGTTCATTGTCGTTAGCAAGGATATTATATGGCAGGATTTTAAATTTTTTCCTCATTAAAAAAGAAAAAGCAAAAAAATCTTGACAATCATAATTTATTAGATTAATTATTTATAAATAATTCTTAAAAACCAAGATAGGTTAAAGCACGCTGGGGGAGCTTTCTTAGGCTGAGAAATCCCTATTTAAGGGATGACCCCTTGAACCTGTTGGGTAATGCCATCGTAGGGAAAGCGGTGCTACCTTAGAAATAAAAGGTAACCGTAGTTCCAAAAATGGCACTACGGTTTTTTTTTGAAAGGAGATGTTATGAAAAGGATTCTTACTATTGCCGGTTCTGATTCAGGAGGTGGTGCGGGAATTCAAGCAGACCTTAAAACTATTACTGTTCTTGGAGCTTTTGGCATGACTGTAATAACAGCATTGACTGCTCAGAACACGGTTGGAGTGCAGGCAATCCAAGAGGTTCCTTTAAATTTTATATCCAAACAGTTTGATTCTCTTCTTTCTGATATTGGAGTAGATGCAGCTAAAACTGGGATGTTAGCTACCATTGAAGTGGTTAAGCTCATTTCAGAAAAAGTCAAACAATATCATATTGATAGATTGGTTGTAGATCCTGTAATGGTGGCGAAAAGTGGAGATTATCTCCTAAAAAAAGATGCTATTAAAACACTAAAAAAAGAGCTCTTGCCTCTTGCCTTTGTTGTAACACCAAATATCCCAGAAGCTTCTGCCTTAATTGGCAAAAAAATAAAAGATCCTTCTGATATGAGGGATGCTGCTAAAATAATCTTTGAAATGGGTCCAAAAAATGTGCTTATAAAAGGTGGACATTTAAAAAATTGTGCTGATGACCTTCTTTATGATGGCAAAATATTTCATAAATTTCCTGCTAACAGGATAGAAACAGAAAATACTCATGGTACTGGGTGCACTTATAGTGCGGCAATAGCAACTTTTTTAGGGAAAGGGTATAATGTTGTTGAATCGGTCTTTAAAGCAAAATCATTCATCACAAATGCTATAAAATATTCTCTTAATATAGGGAAAGGACACGGGCCAGTAAATCCTTATGCCTCATTAAAAGCAGAGATAGAACCTTTAAAAGTTATAGATGAGCTAAAAAAGGCTTATTTTGCACTAAAAGAGCTTCCTTTTCATGAACTTATCCCAGAAGTCGGAACTAATTTTGGTTTTGCCCTCTCTAACGCAACTTCATATAAAGATATAGCAGCTTTCCCAGGACGCATCCATCGCTTTAAAGGAGAAATACGAAGCTTTACTTGTTACCCTGAGTTTGGATCTTCACGACATATAGCAAGTATTATTTTAGCTGCTATGAATCATGATAAACATTATCGCTCTTGCATAAATATTCGCTTTGATCAGGATATTCTCAATATGGCGGCCAAAAAAAATATGGATATTGGATTTTTTAAAAGGGCTTTAGAACCAAAAGATGTAAAAGCAAAAGAAGGTGCAACGTTAGAGTGGGGAACATCTTATGTTATAAAAGAAAAGGGTCATGTCCCTGACATAATATATGATGAAGGGGAAATTGGAAAGGAAAAAATGATTAGGATCTTGGGGAAAAATCCTTTTGAGTTGATTGATAAAATCAAAATGATTTTAGGAGTATAAATGGAGATAATAAAATCTATTACTGAAAAAGAAAGAAATTTAAATGGATGGGATTTTTTTCTTCTATGGGCAGGAGCTGCTGTTTCATTAGCAGAGATATGGGCAGGTGGGCTTCTTGTTCCTCTCGGATTTATATCAGGAGTTATAGTAATAATTTTAGGACATATTATTGGAAATACCCCTATGGCACTTGGGGGGATTATGGGAACAAAAACAGGTTTGCCTACTATGGCAACCTTAAGACCCTCTTTTGGCATAAGAGGCTCATACTTTCCTGCTTTATTAAATATTATCCAATTAATAGGATGGACAGCTATAATGCTTTTG
>JAFDIG010000365.1 GCA_019308145.1 Deltaproteobacteria bacterium
TACAGGAATTGTGAGAGATGATAGGTATATGAATCATGATACAGGTGCTTATCATGTAGAAAGTGCAAAGCGACTTGAGGTAATTTATGAAATGGTTGATGCAAATGATATGAAGGATAAATTCAAACTAATACCAGCTCGTTTTGCCACTAAAGAAGAGATATTATGGATTCATGAGCCCCATTATTATGAAAGGATTGAATCTACCAAAGGTAAACCCGCAAGAAGACTTGATTTTGATACTGTAGCATCTCCTGAATCATTTGATGTGGCCTTACTTGCTGTAGGTGGTTTGTTAAATTTGGTAGATTCTGTTACAGAAGGTAAAATAGACAATGGGTTTGCACTCATTCGTCCACCTGGGCACCATGCTGAAAGGGATCGATCTGCAGGCTTTTGTATATTCAATAATATAGCAATAGCAGCAGAATATCTAAAAAAGCGAAAAGATATGAAAAAGGTTCTAATAGTTGATTGGGATCTACATCATGGAAATGGTACTCAGCATTCATTTTTTGATGATAATAGTATACTTTATTTTTCCACACATCAATCACCTTTTTATCCTGGAACTGGAAATATAAAAGAAATAGGATATGACGAAGCTAAAGGTTTTACAGTAAATGTTCCTCTTTCTCCTGGCTGCTCTAATGAGGATTTCTTTAGAATATATGAGGAGATCCTTGTCCCTATTGCTAAACAATTTTCACCAGATTTTATCTTAGTATCTGCTGGATTTGATATTTATTATCAAGATCCATTGGGTGGAATGCAGGTAACAGAGGAAGGTTTTGCAGGACTTACAAGGATATTAATGGATCTTGCAAATGAAGTATGCAATGGGAAATTAGCAATAACCCTTGAGGGTGGCTATAATTTAGAAGGTCTTAAAAGTTCGGTGAAGGCGGTTTTAAATGAACTTGCAGAAATAGATGTGAAAGGGAAAAAAGAATTAGAAAAGAAAAGGGGAAATAAAAACCGTTTTGTAGATGATATTATAAAAAGAGTGAAAGATGTTCAGAAGGAGTTTTGGAGTATTAACTAATCTATAAAAGAAAATGGCCTAAATATTTTCAATACTATTATTGATTATTTTTTAATTTTTTGAGCCTTAACAAAAGATAGCTATTTGCATTAACTTCAACAACTTACTAAAAACATTTTCATGTAAACCTAAAAGGCGACCACTCCATATGTATAATTTAAAAAATTATTATCTTTTCAATTTCTATAGAAAGAAAGTGGTCGCCTTCCTTGTTCTTAACTCCTTGAATTAATGCGTTCTTTTAATTCCTTACCTACCTTAAAGAAAGGAAGCTTTTTAGGGGGAACATCTACCACTTCACCTGTTTTTGGATTCCTTCCTTTGTATGCACCATAATTCCTGACCACAAAACTTCCAAATCCCCTTATCTCAATTCTTTCCCCTCTTGCTAAAGCCTCTTCCATTCCTTTAAATATGGTATCTACAATAACTTTAGCTACTTTTTGTGTAACCTTACTTTTCTCAGCAACCTTTAAGATTAATTCCGCCTTGTTCATAATTTCCTCCTATTTTTTAAACATTAACTTTAAAACGATCTCGTTTGTTTACAACCCTCAACCTAAAAAATTAATTTAGAGATATTTTCTTATAAATTTTATACCATTTCTAAAGATTTTTATCCCCTCCCCTTCTTTTGGCAATTTTTTTCTTGTCCATAAAGGATGATTTGTATAATGGAGATAAGCTTCTGGATGGGGCATAAGACCAAAAAGATGACCTGTTTCATCACAGATTCCTGCTACTGCCTCTATTGATCCATTAGGATTATAAGGATAGCTCTGAGTAGGTTTGCCTGACTCAATATCAATATATTGAACCGCTATCAAGTTCTTTCTTTTAATCCTTTCCATGGTCTTTTCATCTTTTGTAATAAATTTACCTTCACCATGTCTAACAGGAAGTTCTAATTTTTTTAATCCATCAAGAAATATGCACGGAGAATGCTCATTTATCTTAAGGGTTACCCAACGATCTTCAAATTTAGCTGAATCATTAAAAGTAAGTGTAACTTTTTGATTTAGATAATCTCCATCTAATCCTGGGAGTATACCAAGTTTAACCATTAACTGAAATCCATTACAAACGCCTATAATAAGCTTTCCTTGTTTTATGAACCTTAGAATCTGATCTTGTAACCTCTCTCCTGTATTTTTTACTTTCGCATATTTAATACGATTTGCTCCAGCTTTAGCCGCACCTAAATCATCACCATCCAAGAAACCACCAGCTAAATTCAAAAAATGGTA
>JAFDIG010000366.1 GCA_019308145.1 Deltaproteobacteria bacterium
TTACTACTATTTGTCAGACGATTAACCGTGCTCTGGATAGAAAGTGAAGCAACAACCTTTCCCTTTGAGTCGAAAATCGGAAATGCTAATGCAGCGGCATCTTTGCCATATTCTTCTCTGCTTTCGCCATATCCTTTTTCTTTTACTTTTTTAAGCTCCTTAATTAACCTATCTTTTTCTGTTATTGTATTGGGCGTAAACGCGGGAAGTCCATAATTTTTTATAATTGCCTCAATTTCCTTTTGTGATAAGTATGCCATGAGAACCTTTCCAGCTGCACTGCAATGAAGAGGAAGAGCCTTACCAAGAGGAACAAATTGTCGAACAAAATAACGGCTCTCTACAAGTGATATGCATACTCGCTTTCCTTCTACAAGAATATTTAATGCCACATCCTCATCACATCTTTTAGATAATTCCTGCATAATTGGAAGGGAAAGATCTCTAAGGTCCCGTTTATAAGAAATTTTTCTGGCAAGCTCAAGGATTTTAAAGCCTAAGTAGTACTTTCTTGTTTCTGGATCAAAAACCACATATCCTTCATCTTTTAACGCTGCAAGGAGAGCATGTGAGCTGCTTTTATGTATTCCAAGTTTTTTTGCTATTTCAGTAACACCTAAAGGTTTAACATCTTGTGTGAAACTGTTGAGTATTGCTAAAGCTTTTCTTACTGTTTTCAATAGAGCCTCCTATTTTTTAGCAATGCCCGTTTTAAATTTTGTTCATATTATATGAACAATGTATTTTTATAATGAACATATCATATCGTAAAAAAAATTGTCAAGAAAAAATAGACAAAAAAATCCTTTGATATTGAAATATTTAAGTAAATCAGAAATGAATAAAGAGTTGAAAAAAGTGATGTTATTGCAAACAATCAAAAAATAAAAAATTATGGAATAGAGAATTCATTATCAATAAATAAGGAATTAGCTTTTTTTACTATGGGTAAAGTTTCAAAAAATCTTTTTAATTTTAAAAATTTTTTTAAAAAATATTGATTCATATTTAATATTAATATAATGTTAATCTTTCAAAGATTGTGAACTGCTTTAAGGCCAAAAAAATCTTGACACTAATTTTTGGCTATGATATGTTACTTTATTCACAAAGCCATATATTCTCTATCAATTTTTAGTATTAATAATTAAGAAAAATAAAATTTTCTTTTGATTTTAATTGTTTTCTCTTGAAAAAATATAAAATATGATTTTTATTATTAAATAAGTATGAGGAGGTAAAAGATGAACATTCTGGTTTGTATTAAACAGGTTCCTGATACTGAAGCAGAAATAAAGCCCACATCAGATGGAAAAGGAGTAAATTTAGAAGGTTTAAAGTTTGTTATGAATGTTTATGATGAATATGGTGTTGAGGAGGCTTTAAAGTTAAAGGAATCTCAAGGAGGAGAGGTTACTCTCATCAGTTTAGGACCTGACAGAGCTGTTGAGGCTATAAGAACAGGATTAGCAATGGGAGCTGACAAGGCTGTACATATAAATGATCCAGCCTTTGAAGGAAGTGATGCCATAGTAACAGCTAAGGTATTAGCAAACGTAATAAAAGATATGGAGTATGATATTATATTTTGTGGTAAACAGGCTATTGATGATGATTTAGCTCAAGTAGGAACAGCATTAGCTGAGTTTCTTGGGATCCCCTCAGTAGCAGTAATAAACAAATTTGAGATGCAAGACGGAAAAGCTATTGTTCATCGTCAGGTAGAAGGCGGAGAAGAGGTGTTTGAGGTGCCTTTACCAGCTGTTTTTACTTGTCAGAAAGGACTTAATGAACCAAGGTATCCATCTTTACCAGGCATTATGAAAGCTAAGAAAAAACCTATGGAAATAAAGAAGTTATCTGACGTAGGAATGGAAGCCTCTCAGGTTGGAGTAGAAGGCTCAAAAACAAAAATATTAAAAGTTGTTTTACCTCCTGCCAGAAGTGCTGGGAAAAAGATTGAAGGGGAAACCCCAGATGAGATTGCTCAAAAACTTGCAAAAGCATTGAAGGAGGAAGCAAAGGTTATATAAGTAATAAAATTGATTAATTCAAGGGGGATATAAAAAAATGGGAAAAGGTGTTTGGGTATATGCAGAATATAAAAATGGAGATATGAGGCATGTAACCTATGAAGGATTAGGTGCAGCAAGAAAAATTGCTGATGAATTTGGCGAGGAACTTGCTGCTGTTATAATAGGAAAAAATGTAGAAGCTTTAGGCGCAACTCTTGGGCAATATGGTGCTGATAAAGTATTTGTTATTGAGAATGATTTGCTTGAGCATTATAC
>JAFDIG010000367.1 GCA_019308145.1 Deltaproteobacteria bacterium
AGTTGAACCCCCGTCACTGGATTAACCAGTCTCACCCGTCGACCCCTTACAACATTTTGTTTGCTCTTAAGAAAATTCTTAAAGTGTCAGATACTATATAATAAGCAGTATCTGATTTGTTTATAGCTCTCAAATTGTTAATTTTTTTAACAATCTCTTTACAAGTATTTTCGTCTAATATTTGACCATAAAGGTCATAGGCAAGGTCTCTGATATCTTGCCAATTCCAGATTGTTTGAACTCTTTTATTCATTGTTAGTCCTCCTATTGTGAAAAGGATATTTATCTATATCAATAGCTTTTGCTATTAAGATATAGGTTGAAAAATCTTTATTATGAATTACAATTGTACTGTTTCTTTTTGAACTATAAGAGACTTTTACATATTCATCATTGAAGGTATTAAATATTACATTTCTGTATTTGATAAAGTTAATAAAGATACTTTCTTTAAAAAGCTGATGAGATACTTCAAGTAACACAAAGTCAATTGTATGTTCCCCGATATATATACTATCGGTGGTCATATTAAGCGTATTAAAATCGATGAGTCTTTTTATATCTGGGACTCTGTTTTCATTTTCTATAGATACCAAGAGATTTTTATCGGCAAGGATAAAGCGGCCTTCCTCTGGTAGGTTATTATCAAAAATAGCAGTTTCCGCCTTGTAACAAACTGCTATCTTACAGTCAGTTGCAAAAAGGATATTATCCCTAAGCAACAGATGGTCAAGATTTTCCTTCCCATCTTTTTTCGCAAACTTAATTACTTCTTTTACTGCCTTAATTTGTTTTTTGTTGAGTTTTAATTCCATGATTTGCCCTCCAATTCCTATATTTTTATCTCTTACTTGATACTTATTATAACATATTTTTAAAAATTTGTCAAGTATTTTTTTTTGATTTTTTAAAAGATTTTTCAAAGATCATTTAATTCCTATATCTGCCTTCCAATTTCTATATTTTACTTGTATATTTGTTGACAAGATATTATATTATGTGTAGATAAAAAAAGAGCATAGCTTTATATCGGCTATGCTCCAGAAAAGATTAAACAAGGTTTTCCTTTTCAAGGATATCTATATATTCGTCAAAATATCCTTGTTTCTCTACTTCCTCGAGGTCATACTCGAGGTTTTCATAAAATATTTGATTTTCGATGTCCTGTAATTCAAGCTTATTCTTTAAATCTAAATAAGCTTGATAATTCTTGTGAAAATAATACTGTAAGTTTGTCACTTTAGTCCTCCTTAAAGTTTTTGGTATTCAAATAAAAAAAAGCCACCTGCCAAGGTTGACAAGTGGCTTAATGTAAGTAAAGTGTATCTAAGCTATCTTTTTTATAGTTATCATAATAACTATAACTACTTTCATAAACATAAATCATAGCAGTATTAGGGATTTCGCTACCGCCTTCGATAACTTCTCTTTCAATCCAACCTTCTTTTAGGTCGTATTTAATATCTGAAACTTCTTGCATTAGTGCAAGAAACGCCTCGACTGCTTCTTGCACCGTTTTGTGGTGTGTTTCATCCTCGTGGTAAGGCCGATGACTTAAATAATATCCCTTTTCATTTTTTATACACCAACCTTCTTTTTCTTCTTCAAGAATTAGTTTTTCTCTAATCCTTTTTTTAACCTCTGGAGTTTCATAAGAATAAATTTCATAATAGAAATCGTGATAATGAGCTCCGTTCATTTTATCGGACTCAATTTTTTCGAGATTATGATCTTCTGCATAATCTCTGGCAGTCCACCAATCCTTGAAACCCCCGATAATTTTTATTAGTTTACCGTTTTTTTTCATTACATCTTCTCTACTCATTTTTTACCTCCTTAAAAAAATAATCCCTTGAACAGGTCAATAAAAAACACCAGCACACTAAATGTGCGCCAGTGCTTGAGCTCCGATTATTCTACCCTTCTCATCCCTTACAGGATGAGCAACCACAAATACATCCTGTCTTTCGGGGACTGCTTGGGCAGTAAGTAAGGATACTACATAAATAGTATCCTTTTTAGGAGCAGGTAAGTTTTCAACCTTACCATACTCCATTTTGTAGACTGGCAAGCCGTTAAGCTCACCAATCTTTGTTTCCTTCTGAGATGCCCGAGCTATACCACTGCTCGGTATCTCAAAAAGAATGTTCTTATCCTCATCCATAAAAACAAGAGGATGAGGAGTGAGATTGATGATATTTTTTTTCATTTTTTACTCCTTTCCTTTTTTATTTACGTTCCCAACTATATCACATTATCGGTTTGTTGTCAAGCATTTTTTACAATTTTT
>JAFDIG010000368.1 GCA_019308145.1 Deltaproteobacteria bacterium
TATACAATTCTCTTATATGTTTTGATGCATCCTTTTCCCAACCACCCCAAGCTCCATAATAATGAAAATAGTATTGACGTAAGCAGGTTTGAAAGATTTCGTCACGAGCTTTTGACCAGGAAAATTCGTTCTTTATCTTATCCATAAAAAATTTTATTTTTTTATAATAACCAACTTTTTTAAACTGTTCAAGCTTTTTCCCATTCAAAACAGATTTTCAATCTTATTTTTAATAACTAATATAATTAATATAGTTTTTCTATTTCAATAAATTTTTAATATTAAGTTTTCTCTTTAGCTATTTATACTTTTTTTAATATATGATATAAATTTAACATGTTTACAAAAATAAGATCCAAGATTAAAAAATTAGAGCCTATTTTACCATTTCTTCCTAAAGGAAGTTATCTTGTAGGTGGTGCTGTGCGTGATCTCTTTTTAAACCGAAATGTAGTTGACTTCGATATTGCTTTAGAAACAGATCCTAAGCAAGTTTCAAGACATATTGCTGACAAAACCAATGGGAGTTTTGTAGAATTAGACAAGGAAAATGGTATATATAGGGTAGCTCTTAAAGATATATTTTTAGATTTCTCTTTCCTTAAAGGAAAAACAATTAAAGAGGATTTATTAAAAAGAGATTTTACTATAAATAGTATTGCTATAAAGTTGAATGATGAGGATTTGATTATAGACCCCTTAAAAGGAATAGATGATCTAAAAAAAAGGATCATCCGACAAAACTTAAAAACATCCTTTTTAGAAGATCCTTTACGTATCTTAAGGGCTTTTAGATTTTCAGCGGTTTTGGATTTTGATATTGAGAATCAAACTCTTAAGCAGATAAAAAAAGATGTACCTTTATTAACTAACGTGGCAATGGAGAGAATTATTAAGGAGCTTTTTTTAATATTAGAAACACCTAATTCTTATAGATTTATTTTATTAATGGATAAAACAGAAGTTCTATCACAGCTGTTTCCAATTATAGAAAAAATGAAAGGCTTTGATCAAGGAGATTTTCATCATCTTGATCTATGGAATCATAGCCTTTTAACTCTTTATATCTTTGAAAGGATGATAAAAAAGGGAGAAATCCTTTTTAATGGATTCTGGGAGAAAATTCAAGCATATCTTTTTAAAAAGATAAATTCTGAAAGAAAGAACATAGCAATAATTAAACTTGCGTCCATTTTTCACGATATAGGTAAAATCAAAACAAAAGATATTATAAATGGAAAGATACGTTTTTTTTCTCATCATGAAGAAGGAGCAAAATTAATATCAAAGATGGTTAAGGATTGGAAGCTTTCAAGAAGGGAAGGGGAGTTATTAATAAAATTAATAAGATACCATATGTATCCAATCCATATAGTAAATAACAGAATAAATCCAACCAAAAGGGCACTTTTTAGATTTTTTCGCAAGCATGGAGATGATGGCATTGGAATATGGCTTTTAGCTTTATCTGATGTCAGAGCAACAAGAGGTAAAAATCATACTATAAGTGAAGAAAAAAGATTCATTAGAATAACAAGGGATATCTTAAAGAGATATTTCAGTGATATATATCCTGTATTAAATGAAGAAAGGTTGATATCAGGAAATGATGTTATTGAAATTTTAAAAATACCTCCTGGCCCAATGGTAGGAAAGATATTAAAAGTTATCCAAGAAAAGAAATACACAGGCGAAATAAATTCAAGAAATGATGCTTTAATTTTTCTTGAAAATATTAAAAAATATAAAAACAAAGAGGAATTTTTAAAAAAAGGTATTTAACAAAATAGTTGATAAACTCAACCTAAGAAAGGTTAATTAAATTAAAAGGAGGAATTATATGTTTATAAATCCAGAGATTTTTCGTGAATATGATATAAGAGGCGTTGTGAATAAAGACCTTTCAAAAGAAGTGGCAACATTTATTGGTAAGGCATTTGGCACAAAATTAGTAAGAGATGGAAAAAAGATGGCAACCGTTGGAAGAGATTGTCGGTTGAGCTCTGAAATGCTAAGAGATGGCATAATTGAAGGAATATTATCTACTGGTCTTGATGTAGTGGATTTAGGTGTAGTTCCGACCCCTGTTTTTTATTTTTCATTGATGTATCTAAACCCAGATGGTGGAATTCAGATAACAGGAAGCCATAACCCTCCTGAATATAACGGTTTTAAGATTGCAATAGGCAACACAACCATTTATGGGGAAAAGATTCAAGAAATTAGAAAAGATATTGAAAAAGGTGATTTTGAAAAAGGAAATGGAAATCTTAAAAATTATGATATC
>JAFDIG010000369.1 GCA_019308145.1 Deltaproteobacteria bacterium
TCATCTCCTTGTGATAGTAAAAGTTTTTTTATCTTTTCTAATTCATAATACTTTTCTTTATTATCAATTGCCTTAGATACTTTAAAGATAAAATTGTTTGTTATTAGAAATAAGGATAACAAAATAAATAATTCAGACTTTGAAAAATAATTTGATGAAGCTATTTTAAAAGCAATAAGAGATGTTAGTGGCGTAAGTGAGAAGATGATATATCTTTCTGGTTCACCTAAAAATTTCAAAGGTTTAATAGCTATTATAAAAGCAACTAAAAAGCTTGCCAAAACAAAGTTTAAAAAGGTTGTTTCAATATATGAGCTATGTGTTATAGGATAATAACTTATTACCACAAGATATATCAAGTAAATAATTAAAGGGGCTAGAAAGAAAGTTTTAAAAAGAGAATCTTGCATCAAAAGATACTTTATTTTAGAAATTTTTGTTATTATTTTAGAGATTATGTTACTTGAATTACTACTTTTTGAAAAAAAGAGTTTTATTAAGCTTAATGGAAGCAAATATGATGAATAGTAAAAAGGCATTATTTTTAAAAACCTTGTTGCATAATAATAGGAATGCCTTATACTGCCTTTTAAAACTGTTAAGGCATAACCTTTGGTTAGAATAAAGGATAATAAGATTCCAAACAAAGGGATTAAAATATACCATATATTCTTATCAATTAAAGATAAAATAATTGAGATAAAAACCACAGCTTGAAGTGCAAATTTCGATGAGATAACAACAATAATTATGCTTGCCAGTGCTAATATTAGCCATATTACCAGTTTATATTTTATGAAAAATATAGTAGAGAGTAAAGCAAATGCGCCTAAAAAATCCCCCATAGGGCGTTCTGAAACTCTGAAAGTTCTTCCTTCATGATCATAAAGCAAAGGGGTAAAAGCAAAAATAATCGATGCAATTACAGCAGTTTCAATAGCATTACTTACACCTTCTATGTTGGCAAACCACCAGCTTACCCAATAGACCATCGATAAATATAATGAATCAAAAAGAATCCCAGAAAACCAACCAAATTTTTCCACCATATCTGTTGGAAAATACGACATTAATTTATGATAAAAAGAGGGATAGTCATTTACGTCAGAAAGTAAAAATTGAGGGGTTTCTTTTATGATTCTATTGTTGTTTTGTTTAATCAAATAGATAAGTATTAGGTGATTGATGACATCACCAGTGTTGTAATAAAATCTTGTGATCTTTGTAGAGAGATTAAATCTAAAGGAAAGATATAAAAATAGAACAATAAAATATATAAATATTGTTAACAACATGATATTAAAGCCTTGATGTAAAATTTTGACTTAAACTAATTCCATCGCAATATTTACTTACAGCAGATGAATATAGATCATACTTTTTTATGATATCTAAAAGCCAGAGAGGGAAATGTTCCTTTAATTTTATTTCTAAAATAAAATATTTGTTCAATAAATATCTCCATGAGTTAAAGTTTTTTTGGGGGAAAAGATTTATTTTATTAGTTGATAAAAATCTTAAATCATAATCAAAGGTTATTCTTAATTGAGACGGCTCAATCGGTTGATATCCAAATCTATTATAATCTACAATAAGGGATGGAAGAAGATTTTTTACCTTGATTAATCTTAAAAATTCAGTTCTTATATTATTTAACTTGATAAAGTTTTTATTGCGAACAAAATATCTATATTCGTTCAAATCTATGATATCAGAATATTTTAAATATAGATTATTATGTTTTGATTTGATTTCAACCTTTACAATCTTAGCAATATGAGGATCATTCCAATAGGTTCTTAACCTTAACTTGATCCTGTTAGAAGTTCCATCTATTTTATCCAAAAAAAAGGAAAAATTATGTGTATCAAAATAAAGGCTTCTAATAAAATAGCCTTTTTTCGGATCAGTAAATTCATCAGGTTTCATCTTCCCTGCTAACTCTGCTTTTATAGCTAAAGCTTTTTTGTATGAAATTATATATTTCAACTCTTTTCTAAAAAAGTCTTGTTCCATTTTAAATATTAAAAGTTACTTTATTATTTTAATTTCAGACAAATCATTTTTTTTAAAATCTTTTTCGTTATTTGAAAAAGTGGAATTTATAATCTTTATATAACCCCCTTTAAAGATAGGCTTTTTTTGGTAAGCTGATATTGCTACTTTATTATTTTGGAAATAGGTGTTTTTAACTTCAATTCTTGAGCTATCCTTTGATGCGATTCCAACAGTGGAATTTTTAATTACACATGAATTAACCTTTCCTGATGTCTTCTCACCAAA
>JAFDIG010000370.1 GCA_019308145.1 Deltaproteobacteria bacterium
TATGAGGCTTACCATCAAGATGAGAGCAAAAAGAATTATAAAGCGATAGCTTGTGAAATGATCCCCCACTTCCTTCCTAAATATGGTGTAAACCCCTTGCACTGTTATCCCTCCTGAAAATATTTCAAATAAAGCTCTTCTAAAGTATACTCACCTTTATCAACACCAAGTTTTTCTTTCGCCAACGTTTCTATTGGGCCTTTTGCAACCATTTTACCCTGAATCATGATACCTATCCTATCAGCAATCCTTTGAACCTCATTTAAATGGTGAGAAGAAAACAAAACCGTGATCCCTTTTTCTTTGCTCAAATTCTTGATCAACTCAATCAACTGGATACTCCCTTCCAAATCAAGACCGAGAGTTGGCTCATCAAGGACAACAAGTTTTGGATCTTTAATCAATACCTCAGCAATTCCAAGTCGCTGTCTCATTCCTCTTGAATATGTACCTACCTTTTTATCAGAAAATTCGCTAAGCCCAACAATTTCAAGAAGTTCTTCTATCTTTTTATCAGACTCCTCCTCTGGAATTCTATTTAGTCTGGCTGTAAATTTTAGATTCTCTCGAGCCGTCATATCATCATAAAAACCAACATGTTCAGGAAGATACCCTACTATACGCTTTATCTTTACAGCCTCACGAATTGGATTAAAACCACAAACTATGGCATCTCCTTTTGTTGGATAAGTTAAGCCCAACAATATCAGGATTGTGGTTGTCTTCCCTGATCCATTTGGACCTAAAAACCCAAATATCTCTCCTTCATTAACCTCAAAAGAGAGATTATCAACCGCTACATGGCGGCCATATATCTTGGTTAAACCATCTGTTTTTATAATTTCTTCTTTCATCTCTATCGCCTTCCTAAATAGATAAATAGAACAAAAAGCACAGCAATTACTAAAATGATAATACCAATACCTATCCATCCCCAAATCGGGGAAGTCTTTACAGTAACCCTCATTTCAACCTCATCAGAGCTTTTTTCTCCCTTAACGTTTAAAACTACAGAATAATCCCCAACCAATGCATCTTCAGATGGTTTAATAGAAACTTCAACCTGCTTTATATCGCCAGGTTTTAAAGCGGCTATCTTTTCTGGTTTAAACTTTACTTTCCAATTTTCTGGCTTGAAGGATAGAAAAGAGATATCGTGGTTAGTCGCTGTTCCACTGTTTTTAACATATAATGATAAGGTTGCCTCTTTTCCCTTCTGAGCATTAAGAGAGAGAAGTCCTGAAGTGGTCCCAACATCTAACTTATATGTACCAGTTAAAACAACCATTAGTTTAGCTTTGGCTTTATGTTCGCCTGCGCTTACTGTTACAGTAATAGGATATTTTCCTGCTTTAGCATCTTTAGGTGGTTTAACAGCTACGGCAACAGATTTGCTAAGCTTGCTTTTTAAACGAACGCTTGAGATATATTTGTTCTCATATGCAGGCTTGAAATTGATCTCCCAATCACTTGGACCTTGTGCTATAAGATTAAAAACCATATCCTTATCCATCTTGTTTTCTACTTCCATAGAAAATTCAAACTCTGCATCAGAAGGACCCTGGAGAACGGGATAAGAAGTAGTAATTACAATATCCTCTTTTTCCTTCTTTTTCTTCTCCTTAACTATTACAGTAATATCATTATTAAATTTAAGTTTTCCATCCTTTGTCATCCCTAATATCTTGAAAATATACTTCCCTGCTTTAACCTTTTTTTTCTCTTGTTCAGCAACAAATGTAAGATCCTTTGACTCACCACTTGGCACATGGACCCCAGTTACATCATAACTGTAAGTCTTTATCCTCGCCTTCCAGCCTTCTGGAATGCTCGTAAGTTTTACAAGTACATCTTCATCTGACTTTCCATTATTTGCAACCGTAATATCCATATTCACTTCTTCACCTTTTGCAACTATAACCCCTGGATATTGTGGATAAACCCCTATGGCCCTTGGAGGTCTCTCTTCCTCCTCCTCTTCTATTGCAAAGGCCTGATTAAAAAGGAGTAAACTCAAACAAAAAACAACAAAGAAGATTAAAAAAAGATGATTTCGCTTCTGTTTTTTCATTGAAAGACCTCCTCTTTTATAATAAATTCTAATCTAAAAATAATTTTCAAATAAATGATTGTCAAGAAGCAATTTATCTAAAACTTAAAAAAATCCTTCTCAAAACAAAAAATAGATTATTAATATTAGGAGGTTAAGTAAACTGATGTTAGGAAAAATTTTTAAAATGGGTTATTCTTAAAAAATGGTAGATAGATTGTAAA
>JAFDIG010000371.1 GCA_019308145.1 Deltaproteobacteria bacterium
TGATGGTGATGCAGTAACACCTGGTGAACCTATTATGGTATGAATAACCCTTTTTGATTCATTAGAATACTCAATATAAAAATCCCCATCAGGCACCATAAGGTTTTCAGATCTGATACCAGCAAAAGTAGTGATAATATCTCCTACTGGCAGAGAAGGGAACATCTCCAAGCCTAATTTAATGATCTCATTTAATTTATCTTTTGTTACTTTTGTATCCCATTTGCTCTCTGGTGTTACAAAATAGCCGAGCCCCATTATAAGATTCCCATGAGCAGTTGGACCTATCATTTGTGTATGCTTAGAAGATAAACCAGCATATACGATATGGTTAACAAAAGAGGAAACTCTTTTATCAAAAATTGCCATAGTTGCTTTGGTGAGAACAATTTTAAAGCCTTTGTCACCAACCATATCAGCAATCTCATCAGCAAAGATTCCTGCCGAGTTGATAATATATCTGGTTTTAATAACCCCTTTATTAGTAAAGATGGCAAAATTACCATCATCTTCCTTTTTTATATTGATTACCTCTGTATTAAAAAATGAATCAGCTCCGTTTTGCTTTGCATTTTCAACAAGAGCAAAACAGAACTCTGGCGGATATATCAAACCATGTCCCCAAGAATAAAGAGCAGCCATAACCTTATCAGAGATATTTGGTTCTAACTCCTTGACCTTTTTTGAACCTATAATCTCTAACCCTTTAACACCGTTTTTCTCCCCCCACCCCTTTCTCATTCTTATCTCAGGGATCATCTCATCTTTTAATGCAATTAATAACTCCCCTGTTTCCTTAAAAGTTACATCCAGCTCCTCTGCTAATCTTTTAAATTTTTGAGGAATGTATTCGGTGGACAAAAATGAGCTAAATGAATAAAGGATAAACCTCCTTTAGTAACACCAAACCCAGGTGAAGCCTCTCTATCTATGATAGCAACATTTAGCAGATACTTAGTCAACTCTCTAATGATCATTGAACCAGTAATCCCGGCTCCTATAACAACAACATCATACATAGCTCTTTCCCTTACTTTTTTCCTTTCGTATATTTGATTGCAGGAGAAAAAACATTATAAAGGAGTAGATCCTCTTCAATATTCCTTATTGCATGCAAGGTATTTGGTGGAACCATAACAACCATTCCTGGCTCTAAAGGAAACTCTCCTTCACCCTCAATAAACATGGTAGCTTTGCCTTTTATTGGATAAATGAGATCAGGCTGAAACTCATGTCTATGATCAGGAAGCGTTACTCCTTTTTCAAGAAAGATCAACATCACGGTAATAGGGGAATCATCCTTTTCTTTTGTAAATATCCATTTTATTTTCCCATTATCAGTCATAAAATGGCCTTCCCATTCAACCTCTGAAATCTTTTTAATAAGGGCAGGCATAACTCTCTCCTTTCATATTTTAATATCTATAATTTAGAGATTTTTTATCTTAAATGTATTACAAAAGGCTTTTATTGACAAAAAAATTTTATTTAGCTTCTATTTTTTGCATAAGGAGCAAATTTATTTTTTATTAATTCCTTTCTAGGGGGTGAAAAGATATCTATAAAAATGACATCCTCATCTAACGTCTCCCAGGAATGTGACATATTTGAACCAATAAGATAACCATCCCCTTTTGACAACAAGACCTCTTTTTTCTCATCAGGTAGTCTTAATATGATTTTACCATCTATGATGTATCCTCCTTGTTCTGCTTCATGTTTCTCCTCTGGCCAAACCACATTGGGCTTAAATTTGTACATAACCATCATTATCTTCTCTCTTATAACAACTTTTCTGGAAATATTTTCATTTACTATCTCCCACTCTATTTGATCCCATTTAATCCAAGATTGCATATTAGCTCTTATTTTCTAAAAAATTTTATCTATTATTCAAAACCAAATGCCTTCCCAGCAACACCATATAAACCTGTTGGCCTGATTAAAATAACAAAAAACATAACAACAAAAGGAGCAACAAACGAAAGAGGAGACCATATAGTTCCACCTATGGATATAACCTGTCCAAGGATTAAAGCAGATACCAAAGTGCCTTTAATACTTCCTAACCCACCCAATATAACAGTTATGAAAGCAAATAAAAGCATATCAAAACCCATATAAGGTCCTGTCATGGTCAAAGGTGCATTAAGTGCTCCACCTAAACCAGCTAACCCGCTTGCAACAACAAAGGTTAAAGTAAAAATTTTATATATATTTATACCTAATCCTTGGACATTTTGTGGGTTTTCAATACCCGCCCTGATAGCCTTTCCTATGATAGTTTTATTCAAAAAAATCTGAACTAAGATATAAACAAACAAAGCAATAGATATTACTAATAATCTATAAATAGGCATTTTTACCCCAAAGATTGGTACCATAAATTGAGTTGGAGAAGGAACAGGTTTAGGGTCAAGACCCCATATATATTGGACTAAACCAATACCTATTAAAAAGACGCTAAAGGTAACAACCATAGTAAACATCATTTCCCTGCCATAAACCCGCCTTAACAATTGTGTTTCAACAATAAAACCGAGAAAAGCTGCTACAACAATAGCAGCCACCATCCCTAACCAATAATTTCCTGTCCATGTGAGCATAGTGTAAGTCATATAAGCCCCAAAGGTATAATAGAGCATCTGCTCCATATTAACTATTCTCATCAATCCAAATCCTATAGATATACCTAAAGAGACCAAAAAAAGGATTCCACTTACGCTAAACCCAAAAATTACTGCTGATAACCATAGATCAATCTGCATTTTTTGCTTTTACCTCTCTTTTTTTATCTATATTGGATATCTTTTTTGTTTGAAACTTTTAATTTTTGTTTTTAATTTTTCTATTATAAAAAAATCAACTCCGCCCCAAATCCCTTTTGAAAATTTAAATAAGACAAGTATTGTTAATATACCAACAAATAACTCCCATCTCTCTATATATTTACTAACTAAATCCTTAATACCAAG
>JAFDIG010000372.1 GCA_019308145.1 Deltaproteobacteria bacterium
CCGTAACTTTACTGATGTGGATGATAAGATAATTAACAGGGCTATTAAGGAAAAAAAGTCTGCTGATGAGATTGCCCAAAGATATATTAATGAATTTTATAAGGATATGGATGCGTTATTGGTTTTGCGACCAACTGTAGAGCCGAGAGCGACTCAACATATTCCTCAAATAATAGAAAGTATAAAAGGGCTACTTGATAAGGGGTTTGCTTATGAAAGTAATGGGGATATCTATTTCTCTGTAGAGAAATTCAAGGATTATGGAAAACTCTCAAGAAGAAAATTGGATGATATGATTGCTGGTGCAAGGGTATGTGCAATAAATGGTAAACGACATCCTTTAGACTTTGCTCTATGGAAAAAAAGTAAATCAGATGAACCTTATTGGCATAGCCCATGGGGAGATGGACGCCCTGGATGGCATATTGAATGCTCTGTAATGAGTCAGTTCTATTTGGGTGAAACATTTGATATTCATGGAGGAGGGCAGGATCTTATTTTCCCACATCATGAAAATGAGATAGCCCAGGCTGAAGCTTTAACTGGTAAACCTTTTGTTCACTACTGGATACACAATGGGTTTGTAAAAATAAATAAGGAAAAGATGTCTAAATCCTTGGGAAATTTTTTTACTATACGTGAGATTCTAAATGATTATCATCCCGAGGTTTTGCGTCTTTTTCTCCTTTCTAATCATTATCGTTCACCAATCGACTTTTCATATGATATGTTAAATAAGGCAGAAAATAATCTTGAAAAATTCTACTCTTTTTTATTAGAAACTGAAAGAATAAAAAATGTGAAACCTATAAATTCAAGCTTTAAATTGGCAAATCCATTTTCAGAGCAGGTTAAAGAATCTAAAGAAGAGTGGGAAAAAGCAATGGATGATGATTTTAATAGTGCAAAAGCAATAGGGCATCTCTTTTCTCTTCTTAGAGCATGCAATCATTTTATTCATGAGGAAGGTTACAAATATGAAGATGGCCAAAAGCTTCTTGGTGAGGCAGCTGATCTCATAAAAAAGTTTGGAGAGGTATTTGGTATATTTAGTGAAAAACCAGAGCATTTTATTAAAAAATTAAAGACAAAAAAGGAAAAATCAAGATCAATAGATCCAGCCATAATTGAAGATTTAATCAAAAAAAGAGCTGTTTATAGAGAAAAAAAAGAATGGGAAAAAGCAGACGAAATAAGAAATAAACTTTTAGAAATGGGCATCCAAATAATGGATACACCTAAAGGTACAACTTGGAAGGTTTTATAATTTTTTAAATTAAAAATTTAAATCCATTAATAAGGTATAAAAAGTAAAATATCATTTATATAAAAAATGAGTTAATTTATATACAAAACTTGTTTTTCTTATTTTTTTCTTTATCTCTTCAATAACAATTGAAGTTGCTCTTTCTCCTTCAGCTATAGCTTCTTTAGCACGATGAAAATCGAAAAGTGCTATATCAGAAAGGGTCGGTTCAATAACAATATCTGCTTTATCATTTTTCATGCGGGTAGTTGCGAGTTCATGTCCCATAATACTTATGCTTTGGCCAATGATTGAAAGAATTTCAGGGTGTGATAAAAATCTAACACCATTTACCCCTTTAAATAGAGCAAGAATCTTAGATGAAATACTCCATCCTTTATCCAAAAGTTCCTTAACCCTTTTATTAATTCTCTCTATAATTGCATAATGTTTTAAAGCTCTATTCCCTTCTATTGTTTTCTTTTCCCCTTTTTTTAAACTAAAAAAAGTAATACCTTTTTTTAAATTAGGAACTAAATAAACTGCAATAACAATATCTGCACCAAGTTTTCTAACCACATTTACTGGTACAGGATTTACTATTCCCCCATCTATAAGAACTTTATCATTATAAACATAAGGGGCAAAAACTCCAGGGATCGAGATGCTTGCCTGAACAGCATCGATTACCTTTCCTTTGGTTATAATTACCTCATCCCCTGTTGAGAGATCAGTAGCAACGGCACCATAGGGGATCTTTAAATCTTCTATATCTTCCATTAAAATCATCTCTCCAATAAAATCAGCGATCTTTTTCCCATCTATAAGCCCTGAACCAGGCACTACAGGTGAAAAAAGAAGGTGACCTATTGTTTTCCAATCTATTTTTGTTGCTATTTCCTCCATCTGTGAAGGTGTTAAACCTGCTGCATAAAGAGCACCAATTAGAGCTCCTATACTGGTGCCAGCTACAACATCAATTGGTATGCCTTCTTGCTCAAGAACCTTTATAACCCCAATATG
>JAFDIG010000373.1 GCA_019308145.1 Deltaproteobacteria bacterium
TGATTGAGATTGACAACTCTTTTTTATATGCATATAGTTATAAACTAATGTTAAATCTAAGCTCACATAAAAAATAGCAATTCTCATCTTAAAAAAATATTTAACTAAACGAAATTTTTCTAATTTTTTATGGAGAGAGAAAGATGGAACAAAAAAGATTAGGTTTTATAGGTGCAGGTCATATGGGTGAAGCCCTGGTAAGAGGCTTAATTCGCTCTAAAACCGCGGAACCCCAAAATATTATTGCTTCTGATATTAGGAAAGAACGGCTAAGATTGATGGAGGAGAGGTATAAAGTTAAAACAACCAATGATAATATAGAATTAACTAAAACAAGTGACTGCATATTCCTATGCACAAAACCTTTATCTGCTCCTAAGATATTAAAAGAGATAGGGCATTATATTTCTGATGATAAATTAGTAATCTCAATAATGGCAGGTGTAAGCATAAAATCCATAGAAAAATGGGCTGGCAAAAACCTGAAGTTGGTAAGAGCTATGCCTAATATAGGCGCATTGGTTGGTCAGTCAGCAACAGCTATTACTACTAAAGAAATGGAAAACAAAGAAGACTTAGAAATGGCTGTTGAGCTTTTAAAAGCAGTTGGAAAAACTGTCATAGTAGATGAATATATGATGGATGTGGTAACAGGTCTTTCTGGAAGTGGCCCAGCTTATATATTCCTTGTAGCAGAGGCATTAATAGAGGCAGGTGTAAAAGCAGGGTTGCCTCGGAATGTAAGTGAACAACTAACTATCCAAACCATAGCTGCAGCTTCTCATCTTATGACTGAAGTTGGCAGTCATCCAGTAAGAATGAGGCAACAGGTTACCTCCCCTGGGGGCACAACTGCCTATGGTTTATTTGCTTTAGAAGAAGCAGGAGTTAGAGCTGCTTTTATTAAAGCTGTGGATAAAGCAACCAATCGTTCCAAGGAGCTTGGAACAGAGGAAGAATAAAACCAAAAAATTCCTTTTAAAACACAATAAAAAAGAAATTATTGCGCAAAATAAGAGAAGGGAAAAGATTTTAATACCTAACAAATCGCTGAAACTAATAAAGTTTCACCCTGCAAATTAATACTAACCTTAGACTATATTCTAATCCCCATAAAAAAATGGTGTCCCCAACCGGATTTGAACCGGTGTTGCCGGCGTGAAAGGCCGGTGTCCTGGGCCTGGCTAGACGATGGGGACATAAAAAAATAACTCAAACAATATGTTTTTTTACTTTAAAAGAAAAAATGAGTTTTTGTCAAGCAAATAATTAACAGGATTCCCCCATTTTTTAAGAAGAATAAGAGTTAAAAAGAGGGGAAACCTTTATTTCTAATCAGAAAGCAATAACTTAGCCTTAAAAGAATCTTTTTAATGGCACAAGCTAATGCAAATGGAACCTTCTAATATTTGGTTAACAGATCAAGCCCCCCTATTTTACTATTCTGTCCATGAATACCATAGGTAGCCCACCATACTGCGAAGCAGTATGGTGGGTTCGTGGAGGGAGTTATGAAAAAGATATAGCAAAAAATAATGCTTATAATTTAACAAATATAAAAAGAGACACACCAAGCCTTCCCTCTTCTTTTAGACATGGTGTGCCATTCTTTAGGACATACTAACCAAAAACCTTAAAAAGTTCCCTACTAAAAAGATAACAATAAGTTAAAATTGTGCAAAAATTATTATTATCTAAATTTCTTTCACACACCAAAAACAAATAATAGATCTTTTCACATTGATCTTATCTCCTGCAACATAAAGACTGTATAAGTTATCCCAAAACATATTAGAGTAATTGCTATAAGAATTGTAACCTGTGGGATTACTACTAAAAGGCTTTGCAAAAGAGAAAGAGGACTTTTAAACCTTTCTAATGACAATTTCTCCATTGGAGTAATAAAAAGAAGGGATTTTGTTGTCCTTCTCGTAGGATCTATAATAGTTGTGGTAGCATCACGATATAAAACCATAGGAGAAAAAAGAGATATAGCTCTTTGGATTTTAACATGTTTCTCTATCATCTCTACTGTAGCCCTATCTTTTTCGATTGGAGCAACAGCATTTGCAAGAACGTTAGCTCCTAAACTTACAAAAAATGAGAAGAAAATCCATAAAGCTAATGCTGCCAAAGCAGATGTTGCAACACTTCTAAAAAGTACAGAAAATAGAATAGCTACACCAAGCCAAAAGGATATATAAAAGATACTTATTATCAAATATATGATGATTCGTAGGATCTCTTCAATGCCAGGGACTACACCAACAAGCCAAAAGGATATATAAAAGATACTTATTATCAAATATATGATGATTCGTAGGATCTCTTCAATGCCAGGGACTACACCAATAAGCAATAAACCAAGACCTGAAACCAAAAGAACAATAGAAATAAGCATAATACTTATAGTAAAAACCCCTGCTAAAAATTTGCCATTTATAATAGAGTCTCTGTAAATAGGTTGTGAAACTATCTTGCTTAAGGTACCACTTGTTCTTTCACGATTAATAGCATCAAAACCTAAAAGAAGACCAATTAATGGACCAAAAAAGGCAACAAAT
>JAFDIG010000374.1 GCA_019308145.1 Deltaproteobacteria bacterium
AAATATAACTTTTGGCACTTTCCAAGATATAATTCCGGGCAAATGATAAAATTAAATTTTGGCGATATACCTAATAAAATCAGTAAAACTTCTTATTCTTGATACTATATTTCGGCCTAATACTCATTAAAACCATTTCTATTATTTCCTTGACTATAAATTTCGGCTCTTTATTTCCGAACCAATTATAGATATCGTTATTCCATATTTTTTGGTCTCTCTCAAACTCATTAAAAATCTCCTCTTTCAACTTGAAGAAGTTTTTGTCCAAATAGTATTTATCCGGTAGTAATGTTTTAATTCTTTTCATATTAAATAAGATCTTTTGCAGGAAAATTATAGCTTGTTTGGCTCTATCTCAAAACTGCTTCTACAAAATAGATCCCATACACTATGGTAATTAACAATAAAAACCAATAACAAAACCTGTTTTCTCTTTCTTCTTTTCTCTTTTTTAATAGTTTTTCCCTATAAATGCTTGTATATTTCATAATTTTTTGGTATAATTAAGTAAAGGTTGCGACTTTTAAGCTATGAGATGTTTAAATTGTAATAAATTATTCTCTTCTAAAAGAAAAGATGCTAAATTTTGTTCTCCTAAATGCCGCAAGGAATACTGGATAGAGAATAGAACGGATAATCAAGGAACGGATAACGGAACGGATAAATCTACTACTGGAACGGATAATCAAAGAACAGATATTCTGGACACTTCCGAGATTGATATTGAACAAGTAAAGAAAGAAGTAAAAGCCGATGGCGAAATCACTTTTGAAAATTCTGGCAGTTTTTTACTTGTCAAAACCGGTGATAAGTATGCGAAAGTCTACGGGAGAAGAGCCGTAATTTATCCCGATGAAAGAAAGAGCGTAACCAATTCTTTCGGTGCTAACTGGATAACAAGACCCGAACCGGAGATTAAAAGAGATAAACCCGACCCGACTTCCCGCTGTTATTATAAAAGAGCTGATAAAACTTCTTACTGGATCTCTGCTACTGGGGAGATATAATTCGGCAATTTTGCACCATTTATTTTTATATTTTGTTATTAAGCGACTTTTTTTATCTGCGATATTCTAATTCTGTCCCTACATCTTGTCCCAATGTCATATTTTCTCTAATTTTTTTGCTTGTTTTTCTAATCTCATATAGATAACATTGATTCTTATAATCGTATGTCTTGTAAATCTCAATATAAATATCTTTATATTTTTTATTAACTTGTCCTTTTGTTAGTTTCATATTTTTATATTTTGTTATTAAAAGACCTTTCAATACCTTGTCAATTATCATTTTTTATCTCTCTACTGGCGACTTCGCACTTTCTCTAATAATAGCAATAACTTTTTAAATCGCTTTTTCTCCTAAACTGGCTATACCCCGTCAATTTTATAGATATAAAACATCAACTTTTCATTTTAAATCGCTTACAATCGATCCTCGTGGCTCGTTTTTTCACTAAATCGCACTATTTTGCACTATATTTCAATTTTAACTCCTCATTTTTGCTCCTTACGCTCTTTGATAAGGAGCAAAATCAAGAGCTAAATCGCAAAATTTATTTCAGATTCAATCAAAAAATCTTGCTCTTCTTCATCTAATTCTCCAATAAAACAACTTTCAAACTCACTTCTTTGATAATCTTTTTCATTTTTTCTAATAGTTTCAATTTCTTCAATGGACAATAAAGCTCCTTTCAGATATTCAAAACCCATCCCGCTATCTAAACTACCATCTAACATTTTTTCGGCTTTTTTAATCAATCCTGTTTTTGTTTTTGATTCTAACTTTCTGGCGGGGTAACCTCCAAAACCCCCTCCCCATAACTTGCCATAAACTACTCCGGTTGATTGATATTTTTTCATCTCTTTTTTTTATTTTTAATAGGCGACCTTTTTAACTCCTCATTATAACCCTTGATAAAATATCAAGAGCTATATCAAGAGCTAAGATTGAAATCCCTCGCTTTCAATATCATCAATGGCTTCCTGTAAATCTTGATAATCGCTTTCACTCATACCCTCATTAAAAATATCACTCACTACTTCAAAATCGGCAATACAATTATTTCTTAAAAAATCTATTACTGCTGATAAATTGATGTAACCATTATTAAGTAAAATATCCTTGTAATTTTCTTTTGTTTTATTCATCTTTTTTTTATTCTTTCAGTAATCGGCTTTTAATTGAAAGATTACTCCTTCAAGATCTTTGTCTTCTTCAAAAATTTCGGCATTTTCCCGGATAATTTTCAACTGCTCT
>JAFDIG010000042.1 GCA_019308145.1 Deltaproteobacteria bacterium
CCCAAACCTTTTTCTTTTTCTAATAAAGAGATTAAAAGAGAGCAAGTACCTTGCTATATTACTCATACCAACAAAAGAACTCATGAGATTATCTTATCAGGGTTGGATCGTTCACCATTATATGCAGGTGTTATAAAAGGTATAGGACCAAGGTATTGTCCTTCTATAGAGGATAAGGTCGTTCGGTTCTCTGAAAAGGAATCCCATCAGATATTTTTAGAACCAGAGGGTATTAGAACAAAAGAGACATATCCTAATGGCATACCAACAAGTTTGCCAATGGATATTCAGATAAAGATGGTAAGAAGTATCCCTGGTCTTGAGAAGGCAGAGATTATAAAGCCTGGCTATGCTATTGAATATGATTTTGTAGATCCAACAGAACTTCTTCCAACTTTAGAGACAAAGAAGATAAAAGGACTTTATTTGGCAGGGCAGATCAATGGTACATCAGGTTATGAAGAAGCTGCAGCTCAAGGCTTAATTGCTGGAATAAATGCAGCTCTTAAAATCAGGGGGGAAGATCCTCTTATTATTTCTCGTTCCCAAGCCTATATTGGGGTATTAATAGATGATCTTGTAACAAAAGGAACCAATGAACCTTATAGGATGTTTACATCAAGAGCTGAATATAGACTTCTATTAAGAGAAGATAATGCAGATCTACGGCTTATGGATTTAGGCCACAAGATAGGGCTTCTAAAGGATGAAATATATAGAAAGTTTGTGAAAAAAAGAGATGCTATCAATAAAATTGTTGAATTGCTATCTTTTCAGAAACTTTTACCTAACAAAGAGACAAATAAAAAACTTGAGCATATGGGAATATCTCCAATAAGCAATGTTATTCCATTAAAGGAGCTATTAAAAAGGCCTGAAGTTAAACTTTTCATGCTTATCCCGTTTTTACCAGATATTGAGATAATTGAAGAAGAAGTTGCTAATCAGGTAGAGATTCAGATAAAGTATGAGGGATATTTAAAAAGACAGCAGGAACAGATAGATAGATTCAGAAAGATGGAAAATTTTACAATACCTGAAGAGATTGATTATAAAAAGTTATCAGGACTTTCTGCTGAAGTAAAGGAAAAATTAGATATGATAAGACCTCGTTCTTTAGGACAAGCTGCAAGGATTTCTGGTATTACACCTTCAGCAATATCTATTTTGATGATCCATATGAAAAAGGCAGGAGCATTTAATTAATTTGCAAAAAAATAGAATGCGAACTAATTCAGCTTAAAAAATTTTTTTGTTTAGACCCGTAGTGTCAGGTTACAGTTGAATATTTAGTATTCTTAATTTATTGGTGGAGCATAAAACGTTAAGAAATTATGTTAAACACAGACTGGGTCTTGAACACTCTCATGGAGCACCTTTGACAGAAAACTTTATAGTTAAAACAATAGAAAAAGCAAGAATCTTTTTTTGCAGTTTCTGTAATGGCATTTTTTACTCCTTTGGAGACTCAATTAAAAAAAGTATCTAAGTATGCAAAAAGAGCAGGGGAGCCTCCTGTATGTATGAAAAGCAAATTTTCCTCTTTCTTGAAATATCCTTTTCTAATAAGATCGATAACCCCTGCCATAGCTTTGCCTGTGTAAACAGGATCGAGTAAAATTCCTTCAGTTTGTGCGACAAGTTTAACTGCTTCGACCATTTCTAAAGTTGGAATTGAGTATCCTTTGCCAACATAATCTCCGAAACAGAGTACAGCATCTCGCGGTATTTCCCCTTTGATTCCTACATGAGCTGCTGTCTTTTGGACAAGGGAGTAGATTAGCTCCTCTTGAGCCTCTTTGCTACGGCTGACATTAATCCCAATTACTGGGATGTTGCTGTTGTTACCATAAAAGCCTGTTAAAAGCCCTGCATGAGTTCCACCACTACCACTGGCGCAGATTACACGATCAATATTTAAACCCATATCAAATAACTGTGAAAGAATTTCTTCTGCACATGCAACATAACCTGTTGCCCCTATTTCATTTGATGCACCTCCAGGTATTATATAAGCCTTACGACCCTCGCTTGCAACCTCATCAGCTACCTTTTCCATCTCTTTCATCATGTCTGAACCACCTGGAACAACCTTAATCTTTTCAACTCCCATCAAATGGTAAAGGAAATTATTACCGCTTGCTTTTGGGTTATAACTGTTAGGTACACGTTCTTCCAAAACTAATCTGCACTTTAAACCCTCCTTTACTGCTGCTGCAAGTGTTAAACGGCAATGGTTCGATTGAACCGCACCACAAGTAATAAGAGTGTCAGCATCTTTAGCAAGAGCATCAGCCACAACGAATTCAAGCTTTCTGGTTTTATTTCCCCCTCCAGCCAATCCAAGCATATCATCCCTTTTTATATAGATATTAGGCCCATTTAGAGCATCTGAAAGCCTTGAAAGTTTCTCAATAGGTGTTTGCCCAACTGTATAACGTCTACGCGGAAAACGTGCGAGATTCATTTTTATATCCTCCTTATATTTAGTAATTTAAAGTTGCTTTTAATTCAATTTATTTATTTTATATTTTATTTATAATTATCAAATATTTCCTATAATGGAAATTTTAATTGATAAGCGATATTTTAGGAAAGTTCTAAGGGTTTAAGACCTGCTTCCTTAATAGCTGCCCTTGCAAGAATAAAGATAGAATCAAATAGTGGAATTGAAAGATCTTTTTGTTTTAGAACTAACGGTATTTCAGTGCAGCCAGCAATGATCCCTTGAGCACCTTTTTCTATAAGATTATTAACCACTTTTAGCAGTTTTTCTTTTATTTTTTCCCTATTGGCAATTGTTAGAACAGACTTGATATCGTATATTGCTTCCATAACCTTTTTCTGATCTTCTTCAGATGGTGTGTATGTTATAATATTATCTTGCTCAAGCCTTTTTTTAAATGCTCCACTATGTATTGTGCCTGTTGTAGCCAACATCCCTATATAATTGATTGTTGGATGATTTTGTTTAATAAACTCTGTTACAGCATCAAATAAGGAGAGAATAGGGATTTTAATCCCTTTTTTTAGTTCGTTTAAAAAGGCATGAGCAGAAACACATGGAATAATGATAAAATCTGCCCCTGCTTTCATTAAAGCATTCCCAGAATTTACCAAAACCGGAACAGGGGATTCTCCTTTACCTAAGATTGCAGCCGTACGATCTGGAACCTTTGGATTAGAATCAATAATCAACCTAAGATGTTCTTGATCATTTTTAGCTATAGTATTTCTGATAATTTGATCAAAACAGTATAAGGTTGCTTCAGGTCCCATACCACCTAAAATACCAACGATTTTCTCTCTCATAAATCTTTCCTTGCTTGAAATATTGTATCAATGGAGGATGTGAGATATAAAGTCTTTTGCCCTTTCAGTTTTGGGGTTTTTAAAGAATTCTTCATAAGTTCCTCTTTCAACGATTTGACCATAATCCATAAAAAGGATCTCATCTGCTACCTCGCGAGCAAAACCCATTTCATGGGTAACACAAAGCATAGTCATACCTTCTTTTGCCAAATCTATCATAACATCTAAAACCTCTTTAATCATCTCAGGGTCAAGTGCTGAAGTTGGTTCATCAAAGAGCATATATTCTGGTTCCATAGCAAGCGCACGAGCAATGGCAACACGCTGTTGCTGACCCCCAGAAAGGTTAGCAGGATATTCATTAGCCTTTTCTGGTATTCCAACCCTTTCAAGTAATTTCATAGCCCTTTCCTCAGCTTCTTTTTTTGATAGTTTTAGGACCTTGATAGGGGCTAAAGTAATATTTTGTAAAGCGGTCATATGCGGGTAAAGTTCAAATCTCTGGAAGACCATGCCAATTTTCTGTCTAAGTTTATAAATATTGGTTTTAGGATCATTTACTTTTACGCCTCCAACAATAATCTCACCTTGTTGAAAAGGTTCAAGCCCATTGATGCAGCGTAAAAGAGTGCTTTTACCAGATCCACTTGGACCACATACAACAACAGTTTGGTTTTGACGAATGACCTCGTTAATATTTTTTAAAACTTGGAAATCGCCAAACCATTTGCTTACGTTCTTGATTTCTATCATAATATATTAGCCTTTCTAACTTTTTCTTCATAATAACGGCTTATCTTTGAGCCAGTATAGCAGATGATAAAAAAGGTTATGGCAACAAACCCAAAAAGTTGAATTGAGCGAACTTCAAGATTGTCTACTATTGAAGCGCGACGCACTAATTCTGGAAGGCCAATAACAAAAGCTAAGCTGGTATCCTGCAAAGTAACAATTGATTGTGTAATTAAACTTGGCATCATACGCCTAAAAGCGATTGGTACAGTAATGTAGCGAACTGTCTGGGAGTAGGTTAAACCTGTGGCAAAAGCTGCGTTGACTAAATCCTTGCTGATCGATTGATATCCTGCCCTAAAGATCTCACCGAAATAGGTTGCTTCAAAAACAATAAAAGAGACAACAGCGGAAGGAAATGGATCAATAGAGCTTCCAGTAATGATCGGCATAACAAAGTAGAACCAAAAAATAACCAAAATCAGAGGGATATTTCGTATAAAGTTAACATAATAGGTAACAGGATAGTAGATCCATTTATTTTTTGAAATGCGCCCAAGTCCAACTAAAATTCCTAAAGGAATACCACCAGCAAGAGCACAAGCCGCAAGTTTAAAGGTAATTAAAAGCCCGCCCATCAAGAAAGAGAAATTTCTAAAAACCGCATCAAACATAATTATCTCCCAACCATACCTTTAATCTTATATTTTTTTTCAATAAGCCCCATAAATTTAACAACACTCAATCCAAGGAATAGATAAATGAACATAGCTCCAGTAGTTGCTTCTAAACCATGGAAAGTTACAGCATCGATACGGTAACTTTGAAAGGTTAATTCAGCTAACCCAATGGTCATAGCCACTGATGAATTTTTGAATATGGTTAAAAACTCGGTTGTAAGTGGTGGGATGATAATCCTTAAAGCATATGGTATGATGACATATCTATACATCTGGACTTGAGTCATTCCTGTGGATAGAACAGCTTGATATTGGTCACGACTGATTGAAGCAAAGCCTGCCCTTACATGTTCTGCTACTCTTGATGCTGTATAAAGGCCAAGACCAATAATAGCTACGTAAAAATTAAGATCAGGGATTCGATTGATCTGGTGAGCTAATTTTTCGCCAAAAAGCATAGGACCAGCATAGAACCAAAAGAAAAGTTGTACAATAAATGGTATATTGCGAAAAAGCTCAACATAGGCTGTGCCAAGAAATCTCATCCAACGCCATGTTGTGATACGTAATGTTCCAATAAATATACCAAGAATAAGAGCAATAATCCATGCAAGTAAGCCAACTTCTATTGTTACTAATAAACCTTTTAGTATCCATATACCATATGGATGACGCCACAAAACACTCCAATCAAATTCATAAGCAAATCTCACCGAAGTTCTCCTAAACAGATTTTATTAGATTTTTTAATGTGGTCAAAAACAAGAGGGGAAAATATTTTCCCCTCTATTATGAGCATCCCTATTTTTTCTTCCACCAGCCTTCTTTTATTGGGTAGACAATCATATTCAAATAATTTTTGTAGGCTTTTGACATCTTAATAGGCACAGGACCTTTTGGTCCCATCCATTTCTCATAAAGTTTAAAAAACTCTCCTGTCTTGATTGCCCAAAGGATAGTGTTGTTTACAAAATCACGAAAATCAGAGTCATTTTCACGCACAATATAAGCATAAGGTTCATAGGCAATGGCAAAATCCACAGTCATCCATTTTTCTGGATTCTTATCCTTCATCCGTAAGCCTTCAAGTAAACTACGGTCGGTTGAGTAGGCATCGATTTTACCAGTTTTAAGGGCTAACATACCTTGTGGATGAGTTTCAGTAACTACAATATCTTTTGGTTTGAATACGCCAGCAGCAACCTTTTCTCGCACAGCTTGGAGGTTGGTTGTCCCACGAGCAGCTCCAACAACCTTACCATTTAAATCTGTAATAGTTTTAATTCCTGAATCCTTTGCAACAAGAAATGTCGTTTCAGAAAAAAAGAAAATCAAACTAAAATCTGCTATCTCTTCTCGTTTTTGAGTATAAGTGGTTGAACCCATCTCAACATCTATAGTACCATTTACAACCATAGGAATACGGGTTTTAGGGGTTACAGTAAAAGGTTGGATAACGATCTTTTTGCCAAATCGCTTTGAAAGATTTGCTGCTAAAAGTTTTGCCATATCGACTGAAAAGCCAACATGTTTGCCTACTTTTGGATCCATGTAGGCAAAAGGAATGGAACCTTCTCTGAAACCAACTCTTATCTTGCCACTCTTTTCAATCCGCTCCATTGTCCCGCCAGCAAAAAGTGGAGTTAGTTGCAAGGAAAGTAGAAAAGCTACAGATAATAAAATAATTAAAAATTTTTTCATAACGACTCCCCCTCTCTTATTAAATTTTTATAAATTTATAGAGAAAAAATTACCCTTCTTTAAATAGCACATAACGAAACTTTTGTCAATGAGATTATTAACTTAAAATAAAAAATATAAGCATATGGTAATACAATTAAGATGGCAAGATTAGAAGTAATGGGAAAAGAAGGCATTGCCTGATAGAGGCCAATACTTAACGAAATGAAAAATAGATTTTGGGCTTTAAAAAGCCTATGAGAAAATATGAAATAAGTTATAAAACAATAGCAAACCGTAAGTTAAAAAAGAAGATTTTTTATAATAATATAACAAAAAACTGAGCTAAAAAGCTCACTTTTTTAGAAAGTCTTTCATCTCTATAAAATCTATGAAATAAAGTTGATTCACATTGTTATTATTATCTATTTTATTTTAACTTTATATAAGGTTTTGATAAGATTCTTTTGAATATTTCTCTTTAGCTTTTAAGTAAAATAATATATAGTTAAAAAATATTAATGATATAAAAAAGCAAGATGATTAAATTAGGAGTTAAAGATGGATAATGATTTATTTTTTTCAAAACTAAAAGATCGTTATCCTAAAAAGGTTTTTAAAGCAGAAAAGGTGATTAAAGAGATAAAAAATGGTAGCAATATATTTATTGGCACAGCAACAGGAGAACCTAAACACCTTATTGATGCGCTTGTAAATAAAAGTGAAGCAAAGGATTGTTATATATATCAGATTCTTCCTTGGACACTCTCAAAATATCTTAACAGTCATGAATTTCTCTTACGATTTTTGATAAAAGCTTTTTTTATAAGCCGTGATATCAGAAAAGCTGCTCTTGAAGGGAAGATAGATTATGTTCCAGCTTATCTTTCTGAAATCCCTGAACTTTTCTCTCGTAAGCTTATTGATCTCGATGTTGCTTTGGTACAGGTTAGCCCTCCTGATAAATATGGTTACTTAAGTTTAGGTATTTCAGTTGATATAACAAAATCAGCTGTAAAAAATGCTAAGATGGTTATAGCTCAAGTAAATCCAAAAATGCCAAAAACATGGGGAAATAGTTTTGTTCATGTAGATGAAATAGATTATCTTGTCCCATTTCAAGAACCATTGATTAGGATTTTACCTCGTAAACCTGATAAGGTTGTTGAAAGAATAGGGTTATATGTATCACGCCTTATAGAAGATGGTGCAACAATCCAAATAGGTTTTGGGCAAACACCTAATGCTGTTCTTAAATTTCTTGACGGTAAAAAGGATTTAGGTGTTCATACACAAATGTTTTCTCAAGGGTTCATAGATCTCATTAAGAAGGGGGTTATAACCAATGAAAAAAAGAGCTTGCATCCTGGAAAGGTTATAACAAGTCTTTGCATGGGTTCAGAAAATGTTTATAGATTTGTGCATAACAACCCTATGATAGAATTTCATCCTTCAGAATATGTGAATGATCCTTATATTATTGCACAAAATGAGAAGATGATCTCTATTAATACAGCATTAGAGATAGATTTAACAGGACAGGTTTGTGCTGATTCAATAGGATATTCTTTTTATAGCGGAATGGGAGATCAGATTGATTTTATCAGAGGAGCAGCTCGCTCAAAAGGCGGTTTCCCTATTATTGCTCTTCCCTCCACCGCGATGAATGGTAAAATCTCGAGGATAGTATCTCACCTTACTGAAGGAGCTGGTGTCTCAAATACCAGAGGTGATATTCATTATGTAGTGACAGAATATGGAATAGCACATCTTTATGGGAGGGACATCTATCAAAGGGTGTTAGAGCTTATTCAAGTAGCTCATCCAAAATTTAGAAAGGAGTTACTTGAAAAGGCAAAAAAACATCATTATATCTTTCCAGATCAAATCCCTCCTTCTGAAGAGGATCTTTTTTATTTAGAAAAGTATCATTTTGAGATGCTTTTGCCTAATGGAATAACCGTATATTTCAGGCCTATCCGTTCCTCCGATGAATTTGGATGTCGCAACTTCTTTTATGCATTGCAAGAAAAATCAATTTATTACCGATTTTTCCAAAATATCAAGGAATGGCCACATCCAAGAGCACAGAAATGGACCAATATAAAATATGGAGAAGAGATGGCAATCGTAGGGGTAATAAGAAAAGAGGGGTATGAAGAGGTAATCGCTATTGGCAGATACGCTAAAGAAACTGATAAGCAGGCAATGATAGCATTTATTGTTAGGGAAGATTTTCAAGGAATGGGCATAACAACAAAGATGCTTGAGATTTTAGAAAAAATCGCTTTAGAATATGGGTATGAAAGATTTTCAGCCTCTGTGCTTGAAGATAATAGAGTTATGATTCACATCTTAAAGAAGAGATATCCTCATATCAAGATAGTAAGGGAAGGGGGAGGGGTATTGATGCTTTATATGGATCTCAAAAATTATTAATTAGTCTATAGAAGAAAAAAGGAGTAATTACATTTAGGCTGACAAAGAGAAGCAAAACTTAGTTATAATTATATTCACAAAAAGTTTTAAATATGTTAAGTTTATTTTTTAAAAAATATATAGATTTTTGAACTTAAATTTTAACTTAAAATCTAAACAAAAAAGAGAGGAAGATTATGGATTGGAAAAACTTTAACTCTCCACAAGATGGTGGAAGAGGCGATTGGGGGCAGCAGATGCCTCCATCGATAAGTGAAACATTAAACAAGGTTCGCCAAGTTTTTAAAGGCAGGGGACCAAGTGTCTGGATCATTGTTGCCATTATTTTTGTCTTGTGGTTGCTTACTGGAATATATATCGTGGCACCAGATGAAAAAGGTGTTGTTTTAAGGTTTGGTAAATTCGTTTATGAGACAGGGCCAGGACCTCATTGGCATCTTCCTATCCCTATAGAATCAGTATTAAAGCCAAAAGTTACTCAGGTTAGGAGGATTGAGATCGGCTTTAGAACGGTTCGGGTTTATCCTAAACCAAGATATAAAGCGGTTCTTGCAGAGTCAAGGATGCTTACTGGTGATGAGAATATCGTAAATATCGAGTTTATTGTTCAATATCTAATAAAAAATGCGAGGGATTATCTTTTTAATGTAAGAGACCAATCAAAAACAGTGAAAGATGCAGCAGAAGCAGCAATGCGAGAAGTTATAGGGAAAAATAGTATTGATGATGCTCTTACCACAGGAAAATTCAAAATCCAGAAGGATACACAACAGCTGCTTCAGCAAATACTTGATTCCTACAAAGCAGGGATACAGATTAAAACCATTCAGCTTCAGGATGTTCATCCTCCAACTGAGGTTATGCATGCCTTTAAGGATGTTGCAAGTGCAAAAGAAGATAAAAATAAATTTATAAATGATGCTTATGGTTATAGAAATGACCTTATTCCAAAGGCAAAAGGTAGAGCAGCAGAGATATTAAATGAAGCAATGTCATATAAAGCAACTAAGATAAAGAAGGCTCAAGGAGATACAACCCGTTTTCTAAAATTGCTTAGTGAATATGAAAAAGCAAAGGATGTTACTAAAAAACGTTTATACATTGAAACCATGCAGGATATATTGCCTGAGATGGATAAGGTTATTGTTGATACCAGTATTGGGGAAAGAAGCTATCCACTTCTTCCTTTAAGCTCATTTCAAAAATCAACTCCAAAACCTTAAGGAGGATGTAATGAAAAAAGCAACTATTATAATAATCTCTGTAATAGTTATAATAATAGGATTAAATTTGTGTTTATTTGTAGTCCATCAAACAGAATATGCTCTTCTTATACAATTAGGAAAGCCTGTAAAAGAAGTTTTGAAACCAGGGCTTTATTTTAAGATTCCATTTATTCAAAATGTAGCATATTTTGACAACCGAATCTTACTTGTTGATGCAGCACCAGCAGAAGTGCTAACAAAGGATAAGAAAAATCTGGTGATCGATAACTTTTTTAAGTGGCGGATTACTTCTCCTCTTAGACTTTATCGATCTCTTAAAAATGAGGCAGGAGCTGCAGCAAGACTGGATGATATTGTATACTCTGAATTAAGAGTTGATATGGGTATTCATACTATGACCGAAATAGTAACAAAATATCGTGGGCAGATCATGAAAACAGTTACTAAAAAAAGTAACGAAAAGGTTAAACCTTATGGGGTGGAAATCATTGATGTTAGAATAAAAAGGGCAGATCTACCTGAACAAAATGAGAAGTTTGTTTATGGTAGAATGAAGGCAGAGCGCGAAAGAGAGGCAAAGAAATATAGATCAGAAGGTCGCGAAGCTGCTTTAAGGATTACAGCAGAAGCAGATAGAGATAAAGCGATTATTTTGGCAGAGGCATATAGAAAAGCTCAAACGATAAAAGGAGAAGGTGATAGTAAGGCTACAAAGATTTATGCAGAGGCATATCAAAAAGATCCTGAATTTTTTGAGTTTGTTCGCTCTATTGAAGCATATAGAAAATGTTTGAAAAAGAAGACTACTCTTATTCTTTCTCCAAGATCAGAGTTTTTTAGATATCTTCAAAAGGTAGAATAGTTTATCAAATCTTGCCAGGGCAACTCATAAAAGTTGCCCTGAATCTTTCTTTTTAAAAACTCAAATAAAAAGCAAAACTTATATTTATAGCCACCACGGTGGAGTATAAAACTAACCATGATCTCTTAAAGATTCAAGGGAAAATGGTGCTTTCCATTTTTTGTGATAATCAAGAGTGAACTTGATATCATCAGCCGTTACCTCAACCCCATCATGGAATTTCATTCCTTTTCGGATGGCCAAATCGATGGTTGTTGGATCTAAAATTTTAAATGTTTTGGCTGCCCATAACTTGGGAGTTCCATCAGGACCAATGCGGAAGAGGTGATCATAAATCATTCTCAAAGTCATAAAAATAGAATGGTCTTTAGTGCAATAGGGTTAACGTTCTTTAAAGGGATGGTCATACCAGTGCGGACAGAACCATCTCCTTTAATTACTCCCATATTAATATCAGTCCAGAAACTACCGATACCCTCGTCCATCATTGGCACAACATTCTTGATTCTATCTGAACGATAGGCATTGGCCATTTGCATGTAGGCTAATACATTCATTGATTGGAGTTTATGGATCAATTCTTGAGCTTTAAAAACGATTTCACGTCTTTTATTTACATCCATAGTTACTTGTTGTTCCTCTGCAAGTTTGTCTAACTCAGGATTGGATAATCCTTCCAATTCCATCCACCCTTTTTGTATTCAGAAGAATGGAGTTTTTTTATAGATAAAAACATTACCAACGAGCTCTTTTTTCTATAATAACTTTTTGATTAAGCTATTTAAAAAACTTTCATATTTTGGTATTAAAATAAAAGCTATAAAGATTTCTTTAATTGATTAGAATACAGGCATATAGAAATGGCATAAGTTCTGATTATTTTATTGGTGAGATTAAATACTACGCCTAGTAATGGGAATAGTAAA